>NZ_JALBUF010000150.1 GCF_022606465.1 Sulfoacidibacillus ferrooxidans | reverse complement strand
CTTGCGATCTACAACCTAGTTTGAGATTCGAAGACAGGGGATAAACCCTCCAACATCCAGCTCATTCGTAAACGCTCGCAAGGCGGGGACTACACTCTCAAGATCGAGAACCAATGGTCCCAAGGAGGAATTCGTAGTACCCCGACCACTACGAGAATTTTATCTCAAAACTCTTTGGAGTACGTGACATTAATATACTA
>NZ_JALBUF010000149.1 GCF_022606465.1 Sulfoacidibacillus ferrooxidans | reverse complement strand
CCAGTAGTGACCTGTGGCCTCCAAGGCTACTTCTGTGAATGACAAATCGTGATCGACATTCTGCATCCACTGGATTAGCTTCTGGCCACCAGCCTGAGAATTTGTGAAACGTAGCGTCTTGCCTTGAATCTGCCCAGTTGAGTCGATGATACAGGCTTCATGATTGCGTTTAGCAATGTCAATACCAACAAAATACACAGCACGTACACCTC
>NZ_JALBUF010000148.1 GCF_022606465.1 Sulfoacidibacillus ferrooxidans | reverse complement strand
CTTGAATTTGTTAATTTCCCAACAATGAGGATAAAAAACAAGACCATTAACTGCTGTGGGCTGATATGTCCATCCTTAATCAATAGATATCCATCCTTAATCAATAGATATCCATCCTTAATCAATAGATATCCATCCTTAATCAATACAGGTATATACAGGTTGCCCAGGTGCCGCAATTGCATGTATAAAAAATCATATACCATTCATTCAAAA
>NZ_JALBUF010000147.1 GCF_022606465.1 Sulfoacidibacillus ferrooxidans | reverse complement strand
ACACATGGTGTTTGATGCATTATTTGAGAACGACGTCCCCTCATTCCCACGCCATTGAGTGAAGGGATCGGGACGTATTTTCCCTTCGCCAGTGGACAATGAATGTCCAAATATGACGGAGGGATATGGATGAATACACGCTATTTAGGCGCCTTATACATGGCATTAGCCGCAAGTATATGGGGTGGCATGTATGTGGTAAGCAAGATTATACTTGCAACTGTTCAGCCCATG
>NZ_JALBUF010000146.1 GCF_022606465.1 Sulfoacidibacillus ferrooxidans | reverse complement strand
CCTGTACAATTCCAATCAATGTATTTCAAAAAAGCGAACAAAAAGGCAAGCTAAATCCAAGGTGCAATCCGTCAGACTGTTTTGATATTCTTTGTTCGGTGTGTCCACCATATTGACTTAATACCACTATATTGTTCGTAGCACCATCGATGAGTCACAAACACATTTTCAGACGTGTCATACAAGAACGTTGATTGCGATGAGATAAACAAAGTCCCCAATACTGGAGACTCCTATCCCAAACAGTAAAA
>NZ_JALBUF010000145.1 GCF_022606465.1 Sulfoacidibacillus ferrooxidans | reverse complement strand
AATTGTGGAAATCAGGAATGGGATTTGAATGTCCTTGCTGCTTTGGAAAGGATAGCCGAAGAACTTCCTACTAACACTCGAATGAAACTGGTAGACGTGTTACAACTACAACCGCAATGAAGGAAGAGAGAATCTTGATCACACATGGATTTAACGGCGTGTGGTTCAATAACTTTCCTGCTAAAAAAGGAGAAACGGAAGAAGAATTCACCTACAACTCGTTGGATGCTCTTGCAGCAGAGTTTGCCGCAGATG
>NZ_JALBUF010000144.1 GCF_022606465.1 Sulfoacidibacillus ferrooxidans | reverse complement strand
TCGCTCACGACATGGGGTTGCTAGAACTGACGATTTTCGCTCTGTGTACCAAAGAAGTGCGGGCGTATCGTGTGCCCTTAGAAGAACTGTGGATGGAAATGTCGGAACTGTTGGGGCTTGAAATTCAATATCGTGAACGATTACGCGCAGAAACGGCTCAATTTCGTACAGGTGGGTATCTCTTTTACGGTGTGTTAGCGGGATCGCTCCTTGTGGCCTATCCCTTTGCAAAATCCTACATGAGTGGCACCGTGC
>NZ_JALBUF010000143.1 GCF_022606465.1 Sulfoacidibacillus ferrooxidans | reverse complement strand
TCGCTCACGACATGGGGTTGCTAGAACTGACGATTTTCGCTCTGTGTACCAAAGAAGTGCGGGCGTATCGTGTGCCCTTAGAAGAACTGTGGATGGAAATGTCGGAACTGTTGGGGCTTGAAATTCACTATCGTGAACGATTACGCGCAGAAACGGCTCAATTTCGTACAGGTGGGTATCTCTTTTACGGTGTGTTAGCGGGATCGCTCCTTGTGGCCTATCCCTTTGCAAAATCCTACATGAGTGGCACCGTGC
>NZ_JALBUF010000142.1 GCF_022606465.1 Sulfoacidibacillus ferrooxidans | reverse complement strand
GAAACGAGTGCTGCAATGGTAGGGTGTATCGCAAGAGAAACTTCTTCTGTCGGAGTAAAATATCTTAATTCAAAATCAAAATCAGAGTTTTGGGGAGCAGAAAGCACAAATGTTGTTTCAACAAGATTAAATTGACGTGCAATCCGTAACATTGTCTCATGATCCAAGGTATTTGCATTAAGAATAACTGCTGCTGGATTTCCCTCAAAAGCATTACTTGTAAAGCTGTTCACAACGGAAAAGGGTATATCTACC
>NZ_JALBUF010000141.1 GCF_022606465.1 Sulfoacidibacillus ferrooxidans | reverse complement strand
ATAGTAGCTACCGCTAGATAGATTGTCAAAGGAGGCATTACCATTTGAATCCGCTGTAGTGGCACTAACTACTTGACCAGATGAAGTAAACAGATTGACAGTTGCATCTGGAGTGGCATTACTCACACCTAAGTCCTCTACACCATTGGTATCCATCACAGCAAGAGACGGAGTTGCTAATGTGCTTTGATCACTGAAGGTTACCGTATTCGATGGAGCACTTTGCTGACCATCGTAGATCTGCACGACATAGTA
>NZ_JALBUF010000140.1 GCF_022606465.1 Sulfoacidibacillus ferrooxidans | reverse complement strand
CACTGGGCTTGTGGCCGCCTATCGTCTCCATCAACTCTATGCATCTGAAACAGAAGGTGCTATATCGTGTACTCTCGTAGAAAAAGAGGGCCGACTTGGCGGGAAAATTCAAACAAAGAGAACGGATTCATACACACTGGAAGTAGGACCAGACTCGATCTTTACCCGTAAACCGGCCGGTGTTGAATTCATGAAAGAAATAGGCTTACACGATACCATGATTCCAGTCAGTTCACAAGGTGGCACGCTTGTGTG
>NZ_JALBUF010000139.1 GCF_022606465.1 Sulfoacidibacillus ferrooxidans | reverse complement strand
GGTAGATATACCCTTTTCCGTTGTGAACAGCTTTACAAGTAATGCTTTTGAGGGAAATCCAGCAGCAGTTATTCTTAATGCAAATACCTTGGATCATGAGACAATGTTACGGATTGCACGTCAATTTCATCTTGTTGAAACAACATTTGTGCTTTCTGCTCCCCAAAACTCTGATTTTGATTTTGAATTAAGATATTTTACTCCGACAGAAGAAGTTTCTCTTGCGATACACCCTACCATTGCAGCACTCGTTTC
>NZ_JALBUF010000138.1 GCF_022606465.1 Sulfoacidibacillus ferrooxidans | reverse complement strand
GCACTCGTTTTTCACTCACCTTAAACGGCAATGCTAACTTTGCAAGCTCCTCTCTAATTTTCGGAGCACCATACACACCATCTTGCTCGTGATCTATTCTCGTGATTTCCTGTCTTAGTTGCCTGTTGTCTTGTTTCAAACGTCCCTCAGGTCGTTTTTTGGTACAGAAATAATAGCTGCTATGACTGATTCCTAGCACTTGGCATACTTTTTTAGTGGTGTGTCGTTGGGACTGGGATGCGGCGACATCTACCA
>NZ_JALBUF010000137.1 GCF_022606465.1 Sulfoacidibacillus ferrooxidans | reverse complement strand
CTCCTACGGGAGGCAGCAGTAGGGAATCTTCCGCAATGGGCGAAAGCCTGACGGAGCAACGCCGTGTGAGCGATGACGGTCTTCGGATTGTAAAGCTCTGTCAATTGGGACGAGCGGCATGGAGAGGGAATGCTCTATGCGAGACGGTACCAGAGAAGGAAGCCCCGGCTAACTACGTGCCAGCAGCCGCGGTAATACGTAGGGGGCAAGCGTTGTCCGGAATGACTGGGCGTAAAGCGCGCGCAGGCGGTTTCT
>NZ_JALBUF010000136.1 GCF_022606465.1 Sulfoacidibacillus ferrooxidans | reverse complement strand
TCAGACGCAAGAAACCGCCTGCGCGCGCTTTACGCCCAGTCATTCCGGACAACGCTTGCCCCCTACGTATTACCGCGGCTGCTGGCACGTAGTTAGCCGGGGCTTCCTTCTCTGGTACCGTCTCGCACAGAGCATTGCCTCTCCATGCCGCTCGTCCCAATTGACAGAGCTTTACAATCCGAAGACCGTCATCGCTCACACGGCGTTGCTCCGTCAGGCTTTCGCCCATTGCGGAAGATTCCCTACTGCTGCCTC
>NZ_JALBUF010000135.1 GCF_022606465.1 Sulfoacidibacillus ferrooxidans | reverse complement strand
GGGCCTGCATAAGGTTACCGAACCCAGTCAAACTCCGAATGCCACGCTTGTAGACTTGGCAGTCAGACTGCGAGTGCTAAGATCCGTAGTCAAGAGGGAAACAGCCCAGACCAACAGCTAAGGTCCCGAAGTGCCAGTTCAGTGGGAAACGATGTGGCGGTGCATAGACAACCAGGATGTTGGCTTAGAAGCAGCCACCATTGAAAGAGTGCGTAATAGCTCACTGGTCGAGTGACGCTGCGCGGAAAATGTAAC
>NZ_JALBUF010000134.1 GCF_022606465.1 Sulfoacidibacillus ferrooxidans | reverse complement strand
GCATGACCGATGGGGGGACGCAGGGGCGTCAGGAGAGCGGCCGGATGGAAGAGGCCGTCTAACACGTAAGAGGGTCGTGTAGGGAAAACCGCACGGCAGGACCTTGAGCGTGGATGGGGAGCGAAGAATAGTAGCGAAGCTCTGAGACGCGAACTGCCAAGAAAAGCCTCTAGGGAGTTTTGATGTGCCCGTACCGGAAACCGACACAGGTAGGCGAGGAGAGAATCCTCAGGCGCGCGGGAGAACTCTCGTTAA
>NZ_JALBUF010000133.1 GCF_022606465.1 Sulfoacidibacillus ferrooxidans | reverse complement strand
TGCATAAGGTTACCGAACCCAGTCAAACTCCGAATGCCACGCTTGTAGACTTGGCAGTCAGACTGCGAGTGCTAAGATCCGTAGTCAAGAGGGAAACAGCCCAGACCAACAGCTAAGGTCCCAAAGTACCAGTTCAGTGGGAAACGATGTGGCGGTGCATAGACAACCAGGATGTTGGCTTAGAAGCAGCCACCATTGAAAGAGTGCGTAATAGCTCACTGGTCGAGTGACGCTGCGCGGAAAATGTAACGGGGC
>NZ_JALBUF010000132.1 GCF_022606465.1 Sulfoacidibacillus ferrooxidans | reverse complement strand
GAGACCAGCTATCTAATGTCAAGCACTTAATTGAGTTCTAAGAACAATGAAGGGAAGTGATTTTGGACGCATCTATATAAGCCTGCCATAGACAGACATATTTTTAATTTTCAGTATAAAATGCTGTCCTACGCGATTGGCTCGTATGGCTTTTTGTCCCGCAGAACGGCGTGAATGATGTACGTCATTTTACGCGCTACAGCGCCCGTTGCAGCTAGATGGTGTTTGCCTTGTGCCCGCTTCTGATCGTAAAAA
>NZ_JALBUF010000131.1 GCF_022606465.1 Sulfoacidibacillus ferrooxidans | reverse complement strand
GAACCTTTACACCATGTTTACGGAGAAACGAGTGTAACGCTAGCCAGTAGTGACCTGTGGCCTCCAAGGCTACTTCTGTGAATGACAAATCGTGATCGACATTCTGCATCCACTGGATTAGCTTCTGACCACCAGCCTGAGAATTTGTGAAACGTAGCGTCTTGCCTTGAATCTGCCCAGTTGAGTCGATGATACAGGCTTCATGATTGCGTTTAGCAATGTCAATACCAACAAAATACACAGCACGTACACCTC
>NZ_JALBUF010000130.1 GCF_022606465.1 Sulfoacidibacillus ferrooxidans | reverse complement strand
GCATACCACACGGCACGCGCTATGATGCGGTCATCTCGGAATCCACCTACGGCTCACGCTTACATGAGAATCGAGCACAACAAGAAAAAGCACTGGCACAGCAAGTGTCTGACGTGATTCAACAGGGGGGGTTTGTCCTCATTCCTGCCTTTGCCGTGGGACGCGCACAAGAAGTGTTGATGATCTTGCAAAACGCCATGCGCTACAACAAAGAGATCAAGCCGTTCCCGATTGTCGTCGATGGTCTTGTGCGTTCCA
>NZ_JALBUF010000129.1 GCF_022606465.1 Sulfoacidibacillus ferrooxidans | reverse complement strand
ACGAAAAAAGATGTAGAAAACTACCATGTCGAGCAAGCAATTGGAAAGGTGGAGTACTAATTGGGAACTATGCAGCTCAATCGAAAGTTAGAGCAAGCGAAAACGGAGTATTTTCAGATGCGTGGATGGCTAGAAGAAGAGATTATGCGTGTCCTCTACGCATACTCAGAAAGTGCTTTTGGCATCACATTTTCAGATATCATCCGCAAGCTGGTATACCACTGGGAGAAGGGAGAAGATGATCAAGAACGATATATCG
>NZ_JALBUF010000128.1 GCF_022606465.1 Sulfoacidibacillus ferrooxidans | reverse complement strand
CCTGTTGAATCACGTCAGACACTTGCTGTGCCAGTGCTTTTTCTTGTTGTGCTCGATTCTCATGTAAGCGTGAGCCGTAGGTGGATTCCGAGATGACCGCATCATAGCGCGTGCCGTGTGGTATGCGAAGGCCCCCGATGAGACGTCCAGGTGCAACAGAATAGTCTCCTGTAAAGAGGACACTCCCCTCGTCGTTGGTCTCAAACCCAATGGCCACAGCCCCTAAGATATGACCAGCGCTATAGGTTGATACGCGAATCC
>NZ_JALBUF010000127.1 GCF_022606465.1 Sulfoacidibacillus ferrooxidans | reverse complement strand
CCAGTCAGTTCACAAGGTGGCACGCTTGTGTGGCATCAGGGTAAACTTCATCCTTTGCCACCAGGCATTCAAACGGGCGTTCCATCAGATCTTAGTGCCTTTGCAAAAACGAAATTAGTGAGTTTGCGAGGGAAGGCGCGTGCACTCCTTGAGGTGTTGCTTCCGCATGTACCCTATCCAGATGATGTATCAGTAGGGGAGTTTTTAAGAAAACGACTGGGCAATGAAATTGTGGATACTCTTGCAGCACCTCTTTTATCTGGGA
>NZ_JALBUF010000126.1 GCF_022606465.1 Sulfoacidibacillus ferrooxidans | reverse complement strand
CAATCACCGACAGGTCGTGTTCGACGGATTTCATTTTTTGAGTAGCACTCGTTATCATTTGCGTTTGCGCTGTGTAGGTGGCAGCTTCTTGCACATCCAAGCGTTCATCCTGCTCAAATTGAGCGATACGCGCTTGGATCAAAGGCTCCACATCTTGTGCTTCAGGAACTGCAAGCCAGCGGTCTACTTCCGCTTTGACTTGATTTCCCTCTTCGATGAGTGACTTCATGTGCTTAGTAATAGCGGCATTGTGAGACTCTACTTTGATGCGAA
>NZ_JALBUF010000125.1 GCF_022606465.1 Sulfoacidibacillus ferrooxidans | reverse complement strand
CCACCAGCCTGAGAATTTGTGAAACGTAGCGTCTTGCCTTGAATCTGCCCAGTTGAGTCGATGATACAGGCTTCATGATTGCGTTTAGCAATGTCAATACCAACAAAATACACAGCACGTACACCTCCAAGTCGGTCGGATCCGCACAACCTTGCGATCTACAACCTAGTTTGAGATTCGAAGACAGGGGATAAACCCTCCAACATCCAGCTCATTCGTAAACGCTCGCAAGGCGGGGACTACACTCTCAAGATCGAGAACCAATGGTCCCAAGGAG
>NZ_JALBUF010000124.1 GCF_022606465.1 Sulfoacidibacillus ferrooxidans | reverse complement strand
ATCATGTGGTTGAGGATCAAACGCACGAACGGTTGTCGGATGCATTAGAGGTTCACTTTGTTGAAATGCCAAAGCTACGCAAAAGTATCACCGATTTAGAAAAAGCTGTACAGGATCCATTAGAAAAATGGTTACTCCTCTTGGAATCCGGAAAAAATAAAACGATACACCATGTATTGGAGGTGGCGGCGATGAATGATGTGGAATTAAAAAAAGCGTTAGATGAAGTAGAAGAAATCGGACGCAAACCAGAGAATTGGGCACTCTACATCTCACGCA
>NZ_JALBUF010000123.1 GCF_022606465.1 Sulfoacidibacillus ferrooxidans | reverse complement strand
TCAAAGGGTTTTGGCACGATCATCACCTCGAATGATTTTATTTTACATTCTCAGTTCGTCGTGTCCACCCCTATAGCCTAACAGCACACTTCCACAACACGATCTACATCCGTCAGCACAACGAAGAACCCAGCCCCCCCACACGGGGACTGGGTTCCTGCCACCAAGGGTGAGTTCGTGGGTTTGCATGGTGGAGGCGAAGACTATATCTGGAACCCCTGTCCGAGACGCGTCGGCTTCACTTCGATCGACAGCACCATGAGTAGAATAGTGTGTACAGCA
>NZ_JALBUF010000122.1 GCF_022606465.1 Sulfoacidibacillus ferrooxidans | reverse complement strand
GGGTATCAAACAATCGTTATTGTAGGGCTAACGACGGATCACTGCATTTCTACAACGACCCGCATGGCAGCAAACCTTGGATTTAAGCCATACCTCATTTCAGATGCTACGGCAACTTTTGGGCGTACGGGAGATAAAGGAAAGTATTATTCACCTGAAGAAATTCATGAAATCAATTTAGTTAGCCTTAATCACGAATTTGCCACTGTTATGGATACAGCTACACTTATGGGAATTATTGAGTCGGTGATATAAGAACCGTGACACCGGCTTGTTGTATGAA
>NZ_JALBUF010000121.1 GCF_022606465.1 Sulfoacidibacillus ferrooxidans | reverse complement strand
AAGCTAAAAAACGGTTTTCCTTGCGTAAACGAGAAGAAAAAGAAGAACAACGACCGATCCTATCACCGCCTAAGCTCAAAAAAATCGTATGGGGGAAACCAGAACCCGTACGGATTCATGTGATGGGGGATGCGGGGTCAGGGCGCACATGGATCGCGTGGAATCTAGCGGCACTTTGCCAAGCGCGCAATTGGTCAACGGCGATTGTGGATACAGACATGCAACCGTTATCGGCATGGGCTGCACCTGAATCGTGTCATGTGTACACGAAAGAGCCGACAGGCT
>NZ_JALBUF010000120.1 GCF_022606465.1 Sulfoacidibacillus ferrooxidans | reverse complement strand
TGATTCAAACCACAATGTCACGTTTGATTGTAAATACCATGTTGTCTTTTGTCCAAAATATCGCCGTAAAGTGCTTGTTGAACCCATTGACGAAAGGTTAAAGGCGTTGCTTTCGGAAAAGGCAACGTACATTCAGGCTGAAATCGTTGAAATGGAAATCATGCCTGATCATGTTCATCTTCTCATCAAGTGCGATCCGCAATACGGGATTCACAAAGTCGTTAAACAACTCAAGGGATACACTTCCAAAGTTCTTCGTGATGAATTCAAATCCCTAAAAAGTCGCTTGCCTT
>NZ_JALBUF010000119.1 GCF_022606465.1 Sulfoacidibacillus ferrooxidans | reverse complement strand
TTCGAAATAGGTCTTTATATCGGCTAATTGTTTTTTTAACTTCCTGTAATGGCGACCCTTGTTATCGATGTTTTTTAAGATGCTAATGTATCTTTTGGTGTATATAGGCTGATTACGATCTTCTGCATGCCACCATCTGTATACGCGATACAAGCGATGCGTAGTTTTGCCCAGTTCTTGATAGTCTTCATCAGTCAGTACATTTTTGATTCTACCGATGTAATTACTAGGATAGTAAGAAAATACAGCATCGTTGTGTAAGTCTCGTATGGCTTTTTCACCAAGTTCAAATAAGTTT
>NZ_JALBUF010000118.1 GCF_022606465.1 Sulfoacidibacillus ferrooxidans | reverse complement strand
AACACAAGGTAGATCGGTCCGGTGTGGAAGCATGGCGACATGTGGAGCAGACGGATACGAATCGGTCGAGGGCTTATCCTCAACAAGAGAACGACACGTAGTTCACCTCTAGTTGTGAAGGAACCCGTAAGGGAAGCTTCAGAGCATGACGAACAGAGAAGCAGCGGTTAGGCTTCTGTGGGGAGCATGCAGCGTCTGGTGATGATGGCGGAGGGGACACACCCGTACCCATCCCGAACACGAAGGTTAAGCCCTCCAGCGCCGATGGTACTTGGACCGCAGGGTCCTGGGAGAGTAGGTCGTTGCCA
>NZ_JALBUF010000117.1 GCF_022606465.1 Sulfoacidibacillus ferrooxidans | reverse complement strand
TGAAGAACACAAGGTAGATCGGTCCGGTGTGGAAGCATGGCGACATGTGGAGCAGACGGATACGAATCGGTCGAGGGCTTATCCTCAACAAAGAGAACGACACGTAGTTCACCTCTAGTTGTGAAGGAACCCGTAAGGGAAGCTTCAGCGCATGACGAACAGAGAAGCAGCAGGTGGGCTTCTGTGAGGAGCATGCAGCGTCTGGTGATGATGGCGGAGGGGACACACCCGTACCCATCCCGAACACGAAGGTTAAGCCCTCCAGCGCCGATGGTACTTGGACCGCAGGGTCCTGGGAGAGTAGGTCGTTGCCA
>NZ_JALBUF010000116.1 GCF_022606465.1 Sulfoacidibacillus ferrooxidans | reverse complement strand
AGACCCGATCTAGCCAGTTCTGAATTCGCCGGTCCACTTGCCCTAAATTCAACATGACCTTGGACCTCATCCAGACAAGCTCCATGGGCTGAACAGTTGCAAGTATAATCTTGCTTACCACATACATACCACCCCATATACTTGCGGCTAGTGCCATGTATAAGGCGCCTAAATAGCGTGTATTCATCAATATCCCTCCGTCATATTTGGACATTCATTGTCCACTGGCGAAGGGAAAATACGTCCCGATCCCTTCACTCAATGGCGTGGGAATGAGGGGACGTCGTTCTCAAATAATGCATCAAACACCATGTGT
>NZ_JALBUF010000115.1 GCF_022606465.1 Sulfoacidibacillus ferrooxidans | reverse complement strand
GTGAACACGTGAATGCAGATGAACTTGATGGGTAGTAGCATCAAGCCAAAAGCAACAGTGACACAACGCGCATAGTGCATATGCTATGTGAATTTGCTGTCCCACCCAACGAACTACGATGAATGTGTGGTAGCCTTTGGCTACACACACGGACAAACGTATGACAAAAGGTGAAAGTGACCAGAATCCACACCGTGGATTCGAGGTCATGCCCTTCCCGCAAGGTAGAAGGGTATTCGTCAAAGAGACACAACGTGGATCTGCAGACGAAAGAGGATAAGGTAGGAAGAGCGCACGGGGGATGCCTAGGCGCTAGGTGCC
>NZ_JALBUF010000114.1 GCF_022606465.1 Sulfoacidibacillus ferrooxidans | reverse complement strand
GATCAAGAAGAAGCGCCGTAAATATAATCATGCTGAAAATAAATCCAAAAATAGCACCAAAATATTCAAAAAAATAATCAATCAAATTCTTCGAAGGATCTTTAAATAACGGAATCATAACGGCAATTATGATTACCATCATGAGTTGACTGATGATAAGAAGCAGTTCAGGTGCATTATGACCATAACGCACAAGAATAAGAACGCTTGAATTTGTTAATTTCCCAACAATGAGGATAAAAAACAAGACCATTAACTGCTGTGGGCTGATATGTCCATCCTTAATCAATAGATATCCATCCTTAATCAATAGATATCCATCCTTAATCAATA
>NZ_JALBUF010000113.1 GCF_022606465.1 Sulfoacidibacillus ferrooxidans | reverse complement strand
AGGGATTGACGTTGATCGCAAGATCAAGCGGCAACCTTCAGTGGTTCCTTGACAACTAGAGGTGAACACGTGAATGCAGATGAACTTGATGGGTAGTAGCATCAAGCCAAAAGCAACAGTGACACAAGTGACCAGAATCCACGCAGTGGATTCGAGGTCATGCCCTTCCCGCAAGGTAGAAGGGTATTCGTCAAAGAGACACAACGTGGATCTGCAGACGAAAGAGGATAAGGTAGGAAGAGCGCACGGGGGATGCCTAGGCGCTAGGTGCCGAAGAAGGACGGGGCGAACACCGATATGCCTTGGGGAGCCGTACGCAGGCAGAGATCCGAGGATTTCCGAATGGGGGA
>NZ_JALBUF010000112.1 GCF_022606465.1 Sulfoacidibacillus ferrooxidans | reverse complement strand
CAACTTTCCAATGAGTATACGCAACGATGAAGTATTGATTGACGTTCGTATCTACGCATTGGCAAGAGAAGTGGCTAAACAAATTCCTGACACGCTCAAAAAATCAATTACAGTTGATTTTGATCGACTGTCTGTGTGGGACATGATCGGAGAAGATCCGAATGAGATTGTGGACATGGGGCCAGCGACGCAAGAATTGCTGTCATTGATGAGCGAATCAATATAGGTGTGAAGTGCCATGACTACAAAAAAAGATCGGGAAACCACAAAAAAATGGACTAAGGAGATGCGGAATATGGTCTCTTTGAAGGCAGCGCTATGGACCAATGGAAACGAGGAAAAATTCCTCCA
>NZ_JALBUF010000111.1 GCF_022606465.1 Sulfoacidibacillus ferrooxidans | reverse complement strand
AAGCTAGGGCGTCTTTGTCTCCTTTGCCGATCTCGACAAGCTGCTTGAGCATGTGTTTATCGCTCGCATCGCCTGCACCAATAGGACCGGAACGGCGAATACCCACGATCACCACTTGCTTGTACACCTCGTACTCGTCGTCCTCGAATCGAAACACCTGAATGTCTCGATAGCGACCCACCAGTGCGGAGGCTAAGTTCTTGTCGATTTGCGGTTGCGGAATGATGAACACGAGAATCCCATGGCTCACTAGATACCGAGACGTCATACGCAGGAAAATAATCTCCTTGCGATCAGACTGACCCTCTGTATCTTTTGTCGCTCGATCATACGGTGGATTGAGCCACATCA
>NZ_JALBUF010000110.1 GCF_022606465.1 Sulfoacidibacillus ferrooxidans | reverse complement strand
AACACGTCCCGCGTACGCATGATCTTGATGCCCTAATTGAACGAATCAGCAACTTTGTGGCCGTCTCTGACAAGGTTAGGGAAGCTGCGACATTTCTTAGTAGCTTCGGTGTAGAAGTTCGTTATCCTGGTACAGACAGCGATTTAGAGGATGCCAGGGAATCACTTCAAATGGCAAATAGAATCGTGAATTGGATTACTTCATATTTTAGTGAGTGAGCTGAGGCCATTGAGACAGACCCGGCATGCGCTGGCGCGCCGCCAACAACGAATGAAAACACAGCTGCGTCGAAGTTAGTCTCCGTGGCTAGCGTCAGGAGGTCCGACATTAAGAGCATCACAGGCAGGCGTAA
>NZ_JALBUF010000109.1 GCF_022606465.1 Sulfoacidibacillus ferrooxidans | reverse complement strand
CGGGGACTACACTCTCAAGATCGAGAACCAATGGTCCCAAGGAGGAATTCGTAGTACCCCGACCACTACGAGAATTTTATCTCAAAACTCTTTGGAGTACGTGACATTAATATACTAGGAGGAATAACTTATGAAAAAAATACTAGCTAGCGCAGTAGCGGCATCGCTTGTCATGGGGACGGTCGTATCTACGTTTGCATTCGCACAAACACAGTCGTATACGTCATCGAACATTGTGATTAACGGACAAGCAGCGTACCATCCAGACGAGTTTGTAGCGAATGGAACCACCTATATGCCGATTTGGTACGTCATGCAAGCCCTTGAACAAGTAGGCTACAAGAGCACGTGGAACGGGCATG
>NZ_JALBUF010000108.1 GCF_022606465.1 Sulfoacidibacillus ferrooxidans | reverse complement strand
CGATCTGAGTGGAGGATTACGCCTTTTTTTGGTCGCTGTGTCGTGACTGCTTGATGCAGAGCGGATAGTACACAGCTCTTATCCATGGTTTTACTGTAACTCCATCCGATGATTTTGTTAGTGGCTACATCCATAATCGATGCTAGGTAGGTCCAACCATCCTCAACCGTGTGAAGATACGTGATGTCACTAACCCACTTTTCATTCCTTTTCGTGGTTGAAAAATCCCGCTTGAGTACATTTTCACCCCCGTTATATACCGCATCCTTTTTATAAGGTCGATATTTTTTAATGACGACGGATCGAAGGCCCAAGTTTTTCATGATGCGCTGCACTCGTTTTTCACTCACCTTAAACGGCAATGCT
>NZ_JALBUF010000107.1 GCF_022606465.1 Sulfoacidibacillus ferrooxidans | reverse complement strand
CAAGTGCATAGGCGTCAGGCAGTTGATGGCCAATATGGTGATGATCCGTCACGATGAGATCGATCCCACTTGTACGCGCAAGATCTGCCGCTTCGAGTGCGGCGATTCCATTGTCTACAGTGATGATAAGATGGACCCCTTGCTCCTTCGCGTCGATGACCGCTTGCGGACGAATTCCGTAGCCTTCGCAAAAGCGATCCGGCACGCGCCAAAGGGGATCTACGCCCAGTTTGCGCAAGGCTTTGACGAGAATCGTGACCGATGAAACGCCATCGACGTCGTAGTCACCAAAGATCATCACGGTTTCCTTGCGCACAATCGCATCCTGTATACGCGCTACTGCCTTGTGCATGTCGTGCATGAGAAA
>NZ_JALBUF010000106.1 GCF_022606465.1 Sulfoacidibacillus ferrooxidans | reverse complement strand
TTTCTCATGCACGACATGCACAAGGCAGTAGCGCGTATACAGGATGCGATTGTGCGCAAGGAAACCGTGATGATCTTTGGTGACTACGACGTCGATGGCGTTTCATCGGTCACGATTCTCGTCAAAGTCCTGCGTAAACTGGGCGTAGATCCCCTTTGGCGCGTGCCGGATCGCTTTTGCGAAGGCTATGGGATTCGTCCGCAAGCGGTGATCGACGCGAAGGAGCAAGGTGTCCATCTCATCATCACTGTAGACAATGGAATCGCCGCACTCGAAGCGGCAGATCTTGCGCGTACAAGTGGGATCGATCTCATCGTGACGGATCATCACCATATTGGCCATCAACTGCCTGACGCCTATGCACTTG
>NZ_JALBUF010000105.1 GCF_022606465.1 Sulfoacidibacillus ferrooxidans | reverse complement strand
CAGTTCATCCGCTTTAGCGAGTAATGCAGCTAATGAATCCCCCATGGCTGGATAACACACCACGCCCATCGTGATCGTTACGCCTTCTTGACTCAGATCCAACCCTTGCATCACTTGTTCCAAGCGAGTTTTCACCCCGATATGGCAACTGCACTGCTCAAAGATCAGCACAAATTCATCACCACCGAGTCGCGCCACCACATCATAGTCGCGCATGGACTGTTGTACATGGCGAACGATCCGTTGCAACAGCTGATCCCCTGCATCATGTCCCTGTGTATCGTTCAATGCTTTGAAATGATCCAGATCGAACATGGCCAACACAAAATCAAAACTCACCAAGCGACTTTTTCGATCTCGAAACCACTCGTCGA
>NZ_JALBUF010000104.1 GCF_022606465.1 Sulfoacidibacillus ferrooxidans | reverse complement strand
GTGGTGTTGATGAAGGTGATTAGCTTCTCGCGGTCGCCCTTGACCTTGAGCCACTCGTCAACCAGCGACACCCAGGTCGTCCAGGTGCTGTAGATCGCCCAGCAGTAGAAGCTGACCGAGCGCGGCGTGCGGATCGGCTCGTTGTTCGGGCCGAACCAGTCGATGCTGTCGCGCGTCCAGATGCCGGTCTCGTCGCAGATCCAGCGGCCTTTAGCCTGGGCCACCACCATGTCACGGTGTTCAAAACAGGCTGCACAGTGCTCGCAGACGTACCAGGCGCGCTCGGCCTCACCCAGTTCGTTCTTTTCCCACTTCAGGCCGAACTCACAATCCTTGCCGCCAAACTTCAGGTGCTGCTCCCGCTGACAATGCGGGCAAGCAA
>NZ_JALBUF010000103.1 GCF_022606465.1 Sulfoacidibacillus ferrooxidans | reverse complement strand
ATCTGCATGTCTGTTTGTCATCATAGCTCCCAAACGGATGGACCGATCTTGATTTAGTATTTTTTGTTTGAAAGATAATTTGATCGAGAGTGTTCTTAGCTATAATTCAAGAAAATCTGTCCAGCCGTTTGAAGATAATCAGCATGAGGTATGAGAACAACATTAATTTACAGGTCTGAACGATTTATTGAAATTGGTGTTGGAGGCTTTATTAACTTTTTAATTTAAGTTTTATACAGGGTGTCCCGGAAGTCGACGTCAAGCCGGAAACGGGTCATAGGCTAAGTCATAATAGTTATCAGAAAAAAAAGTACATGTCTTTCAGTACAGACAGTTAAAATTGGGCGATTTATTTTTCAATACTTGGTTGGACAAAACGTGACATATTAAATGC
>NZ_JALBUF010000102.1 GCF_022606465.1 Sulfoacidibacillus ferrooxidans | reverse complement strand
CAGGGGTTGAATTTCAGCGGATATATAGAGGGCGATGGCCTGTATCGCGGCGAGGCCGACGTGGTGGTCTGCGACGGTTTCGTCGGCAACATCCTGCTGAAGGCCAGCGAAGGCCTGGCTGCCATGGTGTCGGCGCGGATCGAACAGCGCTTCCGCGATGGACTGGCGGCGAAGCTGGTCGGTGCGCTGGCGTTGCCGCTGCTGCGCCGGCTGCGCGGCGATATCGCTCCGGCACGCTATAACGGCGCCAGTTTCCTCGGATTGCAGGGGATAGTGGTGAAAAGCCATGGGTCTGCCGCCGAGGAGGGTTTCCAGAGCGCCTTGCGTCGCGCGGCACTGGAAGTCCGGGAAAACCTGCCGCAACGATTGCATGGCCGTCTCGAGCATCTGCTGCTCTAA
>NZ_JALBUF010000101.1 GCF_022606465.1 Sulfoacidibacillus ferrooxidans | reverse complement strand
AGCATTTTATACTGAAAATTAAAAATATGTCTGTCTATGGCAGGCTTATATAGATGCGTCCAAAATCACTTCCCTTCATTGTTCTTAGAACTCAATTAAGTGCTTGACATTAGATAGCTGGTCTCATGCCATGCTTCGCCTGCGACAACAAGTGTCTGATCCGTCCAAGCGTGTTCTTCGATCTGAGCTAGCGCTGACATGTAGATGTGCTCTTGAATGGCTTGTCGCTTCTGATTGAGTGCGTGAGCTTCAAGCGCTAGACGTTCTGCTTCTTGTGGATCATCTGCAAGAAGCAGTTCAACCGCACGCTTGGCATGAGCCAGACGACCGATGGCATTGATGCGAGGAGCCAACTGGAACGCCACGTGTGTTGACGTTACACCTTGCTTGCTGTTAGCCACA
>NZ_JALBUF010000100.1 GCF_022606465.1 Sulfoacidibacillus ferrooxidans | reverse complement strand
GAGGCAAGAGGCCACCTTGTTCTGCGATCAGATACCCTAAACGCTCAGCCGATCGGTACCCAAAATAACGGCCATCCTCGATACAGGCTTTGGCAGCAGCGATCAGTCCTACCATATACTCGTTGGGGGATTCTCCTGCAGGAACACGCCCTAGTGGTTCTTTGACAAAGTCCACAGGGATGCGCTTGGTGGTGCCATCTTGTAAGGTCACGTGGCAGGTTCCACCCGCTTGTTGGGTGCAATAGCCAAGAAGAAGCATGTCGTTCTCCTTGAAGGCGAGGACTTGTCCCTTCCACGATGTGGCGCGAATCGGCTCTTCGGTTTGCGGGAGCACGATGTGTGCAGGTTCGCGAACCGGTACGTTGAAAGATTCGCCTACCACGGCGGCATGGACGTGAGCGGAGGGTA
>NZ_JALBUF010000099.1 GCF_022606465.1 Sulfoacidibacillus ferrooxidans | reverse complement strand
AGGTTGTTCAGCGCCCGGCGGGTGTCGTCGAGCACGTTGAGCAACTGGTAGGCGCGCGGCAGCAGGGCGCGGCCGGCCTCGGTGAGGTTGACCTCGCGGCCGACCCGGTCGAACAGCCGGGCATTGAGCTGCTGTTCGAGGGCGGCGATGCGCTTGCTCACCGCCGGTTGGGTCAGGTGCAGGCGCTCGCCGGCTTCGGAGAAGCTGCCGGTCTCGGCAATGGCGATGAAGGTGTTGAGGCTGTTCAGGTCCATTGCGGGCCTCCGCTGGTTTCGGCTGCCCGGAGCTTAGCGCCAATGGATTCCTGTTGGGAATGCTTTGGATGAAAAATATGAATTTGAGTTATTCGTAGACAAGCCATAGGATCATCCTCACAAGCCCTGTGGGCATAGAAATAAGCTGATGAGGAAA
>NZ_JALBUF010000098.1 GCF_022606465.1 Sulfoacidibacillus ferrooxidans | reverse complement strand
GGAAACAGTCAAAGGGACAACGACAACGTCAAAACTGCAGGATGGCTTGAGCTGCATAACGGGAAACTGTTACGTGCAGTTCTTAGGGGAGAAGGAGGCCGCAAGGCCTCCGACTTACCCAGCGGCGAATGTGCAAGAAGACCCTCCTTTTCTTATGCGCTATTTATACATTATTTTTGCATAAATAGCGCATAAGAAACCAGCTGAGTCTGTATCCTGTGTGTGTATGCTATGCCGTAATAGGTGCAAGAAAAAAGACAAACACCTCGCCCCTTTTTTGTAAAAGGATGCGTCTATGACCAAGCGTCTATAGAGAAACTTCTTGCGAAAATCTGCACGTCTATTTTGCAATCCACTTTGAACATAGAACCCCATACTACTCATCCTTCATCTTCATAGATGACTTCTGTAAACT
>NZ_JALBUF010000097.1 GCF_022606465.1 Sulfoacidibacillus ferrooxidans | reverse complement strand
GCCAGAGATTTACATCATCGTGGATGACTTTGAATTGCTCGAGGGGTCATCGAATCCACTTCGCCCGCTTGTGCCTTATTTTTCACATGCAGCTGACATTGGCTTACACTTGATCATCGCCCGTCGCTCAGCCGGCTTTTCCAGGGCGAGCTACGACGCGGTTCTCCAAGGAGTCAGAGAGTCGGGTGCAAATGGATTGCTACTCTCTGGTGAAAAGCAGGAGGGTGCTATTTGGCCGAAAATCTACCTTCGCCCGCTACCGCCGGGCCGGGCTCAATGGGTCAACCGTCAAGGCCGGGCGTCCATGATCCAAATTGCTACTAAAATAGTAAAATAAAGCGCAAATTAAAAGCGTTTAGTAAACTTAGGCTTTCATACGATGGATCAATTTATCGTTTTCAATAGGCCCAATTATGTAAAGA
>NZ_JALBUF010000096.1 GCF_022606465.1 Sulfoacidibacillus ferrooxidans | reverse complement strand
ACCTCTACCTGCATTTCACCGACGGCCAGCGCCTGTCGCTGCGCTTCCCGCGCCAGCAGGACGACCCGGCCGAGGTCGCCCGCAGTATCCGCCAGCAGCTGGACACGCCCTATCTCAGCGTCGAGGTCGACGGCGACCTGCTGCTGATCCCGCGGGACAGCATCAAGTACCTGCAGATCAGCCCGGCGCCGGCGCGCCTGGACGACGACGGCACGCTGCGCGGCGCCGAGCTGATCGTCTGAGGGCCGTCCGCCTCAGTTACCCTCCCGGCGCAGCGCCTGCGGGGTGAAGTCGCGCGGCCCGACCTGCACGCCGAAGTCGTACATCGGCTCGTTGTTGTCCAGCCCATCGACGAAGTAGCGGCCGCCCTTGAAGTCGTAGATCGCTTCCAGGGTGCTGGAGACCAGCGGCACATCGTAGTAGT
>NZ_JALBUF010000095.1 GCF_022606465.1 Sulfoacidibacillus ferrooxidans | reverse complement strand
CGTACAAGCTATGGAGCCTGGTGGCGTTCAAAAAGTTCGTTACCCTGCTCACCGGTGTCAGCGAGCGAACCATCGGCCTGGTCGACGAAACACGCCTGCATGGGATCGAGGGATTGGTTCGTCAATTCCTGGAGGAGTGCGGAAAACATCTGCCTCAATGGGCCCACATGATCAGTGGCGGGATTCCCGCGGCTGATGTGCGAGAAGTCATGGTTATTGGTCATGCGGTGTTCTTGGAGGCGCTGGGGATTTTTGGTCGGGAAGCGCTGTTCGCAGGTACCTACCTGACGCCAATCGACCGCGATGCGAAAGTCATAGATCCGAGCCGCGCCCGGTGGCATTCCATGCAGCGCCTTGCTGCTGTAGAAACGAGCAAAGGCGACGCTATGTGGGAAAACCGTTGCGTGGTGCTCGGCAAGATGCAGA
>NZ_JALBUF010000094.1 GCF_022606465.1 Sulfoacidibacillus ferrooxidans | reverse complement strand
CTTCAGCAAAGACCGGAAGTAAGGTATCAATTTATCTACGATCACCGCTTCGACTATTCGGTTCAGAGGATGTGCAAAGTGTTTCAGGTGTATCGAAGCGGGTACTATGCATGGGTTAAGTGCCCTATTAGCGAGCGTACATATCGCCGAATGAATCTCACTCGACGTATTCATCACATCTTTCTTGCCTCTCGGCGTTTATACGGGAGTCCAAAGATTATGAGGGTGCTGCGAGACGAGGGTGTACGTGTTGGGCAGAAAACAGTGGCTCGTATCATGCGGGAAAATGGGCTGAAGAGCCGTACAGTCCGTAAATATAAGGCAACAACCAATTCCAAACACAATCAGCCTGTAGATGACAACGTGCTGAATCAGACGTTTACGGCAGAGAGACCAAACCAGGTGTGGATGTCGGATATTACGTATGTTT
>NZ_JALBUF010000093.1 GCF_022606465.1 Sulfoacidibacillus ferrooxidans | reverse complement strand
ACATCTTGAAACGTGCGTTAGCCTAGTATTTTGACTTGGCTTGGACTGAGCCTTCAGAACGTAACGTAGGCGGTTGCGTCATGCGTGTTCTGAGAAGCCCCTGCCTTTAGGCATGGGGAGTGGTCACGCGTTATATGATCAAAATCAACAGGCGCGTCGATGATCAACGATATTTTTTCTAAAACTTTTTCCGTGAAAAAAAGTGGATTGAAAATGTAGGGTTTTTGGGGTTGACAACATGCTACGATTTTTGCATACGGAAATCGCAAACACGAGTTTGTCATTTCTAGTACACTATGTCTAACAGGAAGAGACCAGCTATCTAATGTCAAGCACTTAATTGAGTTCTAAGAACAATGAAGGGAAGTGATTTTGGACGCATCTATATAAGCCTGCCATAGACAGACATATTTTTAATTTTCAGTATAAAATGCT
>NZ_JALBUF010000092.1 GCF_022606465.1 Sulfoacidibacillus ferrooxidans | reverse complement strand
GTTTCCCGTTATCTTTACGAAGCATCGAAGATACCTCCCAAACGATTCTATATTTCTATTATACACTATATATAGATATATATGGACATCTATCGGCGTTTTATCTTGACTTTTTCGGAGGTCTCCAGGGCGGCCTAGTTTCGCCGTTAATTGCGGTCATCGCGCTGCAGGGTATGGAGAAAGATTTGCGGTAAAAGGCGTTCCAAATGAGATTCGGAAGTAGCCGTGCTAACCCTGGCATCAACATCGTCTCTTATGCTGATGACTTCATTGTCACGTGCAAAACGAAGGAGCAAGCAGAGCAGTTCGTTCCAGTCATCGCCCAGTGGCTTGGACCTCTGTCAAGTTACTGGACACAAATCGAAGAACTATTTTACGCAACTGACGCAGACAATAGATCCTCCATCTGCTGGGGTGTTTTATAGCCAAGCGCTGA
>NZ_JALBUF010000091.1 GCF_022606465.1 Sulfoacidibacillus ferrooxidans | reverse complement strand
TAATGCCTCCTTTGACAATCTATCTAGCGGTAGCTACTATGTTGTGCAAACCTATGATGGCCAGCAAAGTGCTCAATCGAATACGGTGACCTTCAGTGATCAAAGCACATTAGCAACTCCGTCTCTTACTGTGATGGATACCAATGGTGTAGAGGACTTAGCTGTGAGTAATGCCACTCCAGATGCAACCGTCAATCTGTTTACTTCATCTGGTCAAGTAGTTAGTGCCACTACAGCGGATTCAAATGGTAATGCCTCCTTTGACAATCTGTCTAGCGGTAGCTACTATGTCGTGCAAACCTATGATGGCCAGCAAAGTGCTCAATCGAATACGGTGACTTATACTGCTCAATCGACTGTAGCCACCCCTTCTCTTGTCGTGAATGACAACAATGGTTTGGCAGAAGTAGATGTGAGTAACGCGGCTCCAGATGCAA
>NZ_JALBUF010000090.1 GCF_022606465.1 Sulfoacidibacillus ferrooxidans | reverse complement strand
CGTAGAGGCTATCGAGCCGGAGGCGATAAAGACCGTCCGCATTCAAGCGACGCTGGTCGCCAAGCTCAACCTGGCCGACTTCCAGAACTCGGTACCGGTGATTCGAGAGCTGCGCCTGATCAACGACAGTGATCAGAAGTACAGCAGACTGGAGCTTCAGCTCCTTTCCGACCCTCTCGTCTTCAAGCCCAAGACCTGGCATATCGACGCGCTGGGCCCTGGCACACTCCTTCCCATACCAGGGCTCGATCTGCAGATCGATGGTGCCCTGCTTGCCCGGCTTACTGAAGCAGAGAGCGTGGCCGTCACCTTTGTTCTGACGTCCCTGGGCAATGGTGACGAAGAGCGCCAAGAAGTCACCCGTCTTGAACTCACTCTGGAGCTACTCCCTCGCAATCAATGGGGCGGGTTATCCCATCTTCCCGACATGACCGCGGCC
>NZ_JALBUF010000089.1 GCF_022606465.1 Sulfoacidibacillus ferrooxidans | reverse complement strand
TTGCTCAGACAAGGCAAGACACCATTGATCTGATTCACCTGATCCGCCGCGCTAACGCTCGTGTCGTCTATATCGGAACACAAGCGAATCAATCCGAAGAACTCAACAAGCAACTCGTCCTTTTAGGCGTCTATGACTTCCTTTTTGTCGACAAGGCGCTGGAATTGCGCTTGGTGGAGCGGATGATTGATCATCCGAAAACGGCGCAAGATGTAGCGATCTATATGGACGACTTTGCCGTTCATACGAAAGAACCAGAACTTTATGATGTGCTAGAACCGGAATCGAAGGAATCCGAAGAAGTGGCTGTCACATTGAATCACGTAGAACAGGAAGGGCGAGAAGAAGCTAAAAAACGGTTTTCCTTGCGTAAACGAGAAGAAAAAGAAGAACAACGACCGATCCTATCACCGCCTAAGCTCAAAAAAATCGTATGGGGGA
>NZ_JALBUF010000088.1 GCF_022606465.1 Sulfoacidibacillus ferrooxidans | reverse complement strand
GTACCAGGAGAAGCTGGGCCAGGCCGAGCACCTGATCCGCAAGGAAATGAGCCGCTATCGCATCGAGCCCGACCGCCAGTGGACCATTCCCGCCGGCCACTACTTCATGATGGGCGACAACCGCGACAACTCCAACGACAGCCGCTACTGGAACGATCCGAAGATCCCCAAGGATCTGCTGGGCATGGTTCCGGACCGCAATATCGTCGGCAAGGCCTTCGCCGTGTGGATGAGCTGGCCCGATCCGAAGATGAGCAACCTGCCGAACTTCTCCCGGGTCGGCGTGATTCACTGACCTGTGCGCAGGTTCGCCACGCGGAAGGGCGCTCCTGCTGAATAATCGCGAAGCGGGGCTGCTCCCGAGGGCAGCCCCGCTTTCACTTCCGCGAACGCCGCCGCAGGGCCCTGCCCGATGGCGTTACCGCTCGCTGGACGGAATAACTA
>NZ_JALBUF010000087.1 GCF_022606465.1 Sulfoacidibacillus ferrooxidans | reverse complement strand
ATCAGAGAGCTTGCTCATGAGCAGATTTATTGCTCATAAAAAAGTGGATGATAATGAGTCCCAAACTCACGCAAATCGCTGATAGTAAAAGCCAATCGGATATAAAATAAAACGCCGCTGTGAACGCAATGATGGCGATGAAGATGGGATAGTAAGCCTTGACTGCTTTAAACTGCTCGTAGGCTAAAATAGCAAATAAGCACACTAACGCAAAATCCAAATGAGGCACCCAATCATTGAGCCCTGCACCCAGCATAATGCCTAATATGGTACCGATAACCCAATAACACTGATTGAGCAAACTCACAGGTAGTATCAGCCTTTGGCGTTCATTTTCATGAAGGGTGGTTAACACGGAAAAAGTTTCATCGGTTAACGCAAACAAGCAATAAAGTCGACTGATAGGATTGGTTGGTAATTGTTTTAACAAAGGAATGGCATAAAA
>NZ_JALBUF010000086.1 GCF_022606465.1 Sulfoacidibacillus ferrooxidans | reverse complement strand
GGTCCATCCGGTCTCCAGCAACGATCACATCCACACCCGCCTGACCCACTCCCTGGAAGTCGCCTGCGTCGGCCGCTCGCTGGGCATGCGGGTCGGCGAGATCCTCCGCGAGGAACTACCCGAGTGGTGCGACCCCAGCGACCTCGGGGTCATCGTCCAGTCGGCCTGCCTGGCCCACGACATCGGCAACCCACCGTTCGGGCACTCCGGCGAAGACGCGATCCGCAACTGGTTCCAGCAAGCCGCCGGACGTGGCTGGCTGGACGAAATGAGCGACGCCGAGCGTTCCGACTTTCTCCACTTCGAAGGCAACGCCCAGGGCTTCCGGGTCCTCACCCAACTGGAATACCACCAGTTCGACGGCGGCACGCGGTTGACCTACGCCACCCTGGGTACCTACCTGAAGTACCCCTGGACCTCGCGCCACGCCGAAGCGCTGGGCTACAA
>NZ_JALBUF010000085.1 GCF_022606465.1 Sulfoacidibacillus ferrooxidans | reverse complement strand
CTCCCGACTACCTAGCGCCGGCTACCGCGATCATCCTCCAGGACCGCCTGGGGCTGCCGCATTCCACCGTGGCCTTCGACGTCAACCTGGGTTGCTCGGCCTATCCGTTCGCCCTCAACCTGCTGGGTTCGCTGATTGCCGCCGGCGGGGTGAAGAAGGGTCTTGTGCTGGTCGGCGACCGCGGCGCCAGTGTCAACGATCCGATCTTCTCCGACGCGGGCACCGCGACGGCGCTGGAGTTCTGCGAAGGCGCGCCGCCGATGCATTTCGACCTGAACAGCGACGGCAGCGGCTACAAGGCCATCATCCTGCCGGTGGGCGGCCATCGCGAACCGGTCGGCGTGCAGCACCTGATGCCGTTCCGCGAGGACGAGAACGACCATTGGCACCGTGCCATCGACCTGCAGCTCGACGGCACCGCCGTGCTCAGCTTCTCCACCCAGCGCGTACCGCCGGCGGTGGAAAAGC
>NZ_JALBUF010000084.1 GCF_022606465.1 Sulfoacidibacillus ferrooxidans | reverse complement strand
CGTATAGCCAGCAGGGCGCTCCCTCTGATCTGCATGGGTAAGAACTAGTCGCCTCTTGGCGCGTGAAACCCCGACAAAATATGCGCAGCGGTTTTCAGCCTGATTGCCAAAGAAGATTTCGTTTTCGACGGCCATGATGATGACCGAATCGAACTCAAGACCTTTGCTCTTGTGGATGGTCAGAATTCGTACCGCTTGGTCGTCTGAAAAACGCTCCAGGGCTTTAGGCAAGTCTGGCTCCAGCTTGAGCAACTCTTCGATGCGCGTCCTGGTGTTTCGGACGACCTCTTTGAGCCGTTCATGGGACTCATAGTCCGGCGACAGCGCCACGAGGGTTTCGAGACTGATTTGCTTCAAGAAGACTCGAACAAACTCCCACCAGCCAGAAGAAGGCTCCGCGACCAGGTCAGCAATAGCCGCTTCTTTCCGTTGTTGCTTGATTAGTCGATCAAGATCCTTGCGAGCATTCGAC
>NZ_JALBUF010000083.1 GCF_022606465.1 Sulfoacidibacillus ferrooxidans | reverse complement strand
GATGGGCATCCTGCTCCTGCAGGACGCCCGGACATCATCGTCACGCGCGCGCGAAGGCTCTTTTTGGGTACCGAACAATCAATCGATAGGGCGACGGATCAGCATTGGATCTCCATCACCGAGGAGACCACTACCATGTCCACGCACGAAGACCTGCTCCTGCAACTCATCCAGCGTGATCCCGGCAAGATCAGGAGCATCCTGGGGCTGTCTGCTCCAAAGCCAGACCTGTCCTGGTACAAAGGGGCAGACGTCTGGATTGAAGCTGGACACCGCAGCGACAGGGGCGCGGAACTACGCATAGCCTTCGGGGAGCCACTCCCGAATGGCTATGCCGATTTCTGGATACCGTTCAGCGGACCGGATGGCAACGCGCTGGGCTGGCTGCGCTTCAGCTACATCACCACGGTACGAGAGAAACCGATGTTCACTGCCTGCGAATGGCGTTCGGCAAGCGAGCTGGCACCGGCCAAAGAGAGC
>NZ_JALBUF010000082.1 GCF_022606465.1 Sulfoacidibacillus ferrooxidans | reverse complement strand
ACCTTCGGCGGGCGCGAGCGGCTCGGCTCCGCCGTCGCCGGCGGCGACGCTGGTGGCCAACTCGTGGACCACCCCGTTCTCCACCGCCAACACCCGCCCCAGCGGCCAGGGCAGCCCCAGGTGCAGGCCGGGGCCGAGCACCGCGACCGGCTTGCCGAAGCGCTCGTAGACGCCCCGTGCATCCATGCCGATCTCGCGTACGCCGCTGAGCAGCCAGCCGCTCAGCGACACCACCGCCAGCACCGGCAGGAACGCCCGCCGCATGAAACCGAAGGCCCAGACCTGGCGCAGGTCGATGCCGAAGCGCTGGTGCAACTCATGCTGCAGACGCTGCAGGGGACGCGGCGGCCAGCGCAACAGGTCGGCCAGCAGGCTGGTGGCGACCAGGCGCGGTTCGAGGCCGGCACGCTGCGGCGCGAACATCGCCAGGATCGCCCTGCCCAGCAACTCCAACGCCAGCGCCGCCGGCAACAGGCCGAGC
>NZ_JALBUF010000081.1 GCF_022606465.1 Sulfoacidibacillus ferrooxidans | reverse complement strand
CCCACATGCTGGTCGATGCAGGTGCCCGCGACTTCGCCTGGGTCGATCCCAAGCCCTCCAAGATCATCGAGACCCCGCCGGCGATCAGCTTCACGGTCTCAACCACCAAGTTCGAGGGTCAGGTGACGATCCTCTACGACCGTGGCGGCGACACCTACGTGGTGGAGCTGCACCGCGACGGTGAGTTGATCGATAGGCACGACGAGGTGTATTTCGACATGCTCGGTGAAGTGCTGGAGCGGCTCATCGACGACGGGCGCTGGCGCCTGATCGGCGTGAGCGTGATCGACGCCAAAGCCTCTCGTCAACGTCAGGCGGTTCCAGCCTGACGCGCCAGACAGGAAGCCTAGCGGCACGACTGATCAGTCCACAGCCTACCGGCGACTGCCCCACAAGCCTTCCATCCGTTTCGGTGGAGGGCTTTTTTCTTCATCCATACAGGAGATTTCAACCATGTCACTGCGATTCAGAGGCTCCGACCTGCGC
>NZ_JALBUF010000080.1 GCF_022606465.1 Sulfoacidibacillus ferrooxidans | reverse complement strand
AGCGCTCTCTTTCGGATTGTTCCGGTTTCACACGACTCGGGGAGAGTTTGCCGTCTTCTTTGCGGATCGCACCAGGAAATTGGATGTGCCCACCTTGTACCATGTCGCGAGCTTGGGTATAGCGATAGAAAGGCAAGTAGCTCTGTTTCGCTTGTTGATAGGCTGCTTGAAAGTTAGGATCACTATATGTGGCGTCCTTGTGGTCCTTGTTCATCTTCCAATTTTCCTCATAATCTTTTAACGTCTGTTCTACCGATTGATTTTCATGTTTGGGCATCACTTGTTCTAAGTTCATTTTATCTGCATTGTACCTTTCCATATTGGCCGTATTGCCACTCCAAGCGGCACCGCCAGGTGCAAACGGTTCGTACGTATCTCCTGAGATATTCGCCATGCGTTTTTGTGCAGCATTGAGTTCGCTTGCATGACGTAGTTGATCTCGAAAAGATTTCATTTGATCTTGTTGCTGGTTCCATTTGGCTCGATGTGCTTGAA
>NZ_JALBUF010000079.1 GCF_022606465.1 Sulfoacidibacillus ferrooxidans | reverse complement strand
TGTCGCAAGGTGACTTCTGCCGTAACCGCTAGGAAGTTCACTGTATCATCATTCGTTGCTTCGATGCGTACGGTCCGCAACACAGGTGATGTCACATGCGTTGGAACCACACGGATGATATCGTCTAGTACACGTAACAAGTCTTTTTTATTGAAGATGATGTTCATTTAGTTAGTCTCCCTTGTTGACTACCCGCCGCCGCGAGAGTCTCATAGTCAAGACCCCACGGCGGTGGGAGGAAAGCAAGGTATGTTGATTAGCGGTTACTTATACTCCTCGCGCTGTGCGCTTGAAGCGTGTAGTCATCGGGTGTAAACAATGCAAACCCTTTTCCCATTGCACGAATCGTAATGGGTACACCGCGTTGTTCGTAGAATTTCTTCGCGCGTTCAGCGCTTTTTTTCGTGTCTGCACGAGTCACAAATTTCATGAAAACATCCCCTTATCGTCTTTTTGGGTACAAAAAATCCAGCCTCTTGCTTAGGACACCTGTGTAGGAAT
>NZ_JALBUF010000078.1 GCF_022606465.1 Sulfoacidibacillus ferrooxidans | reverse complement strand
CAACACACGTGGCGTTCCAGTTGGCTCCTCGCATCAATGCCATCGGTCGTCTGGCTCATGCCAAGCGTGCGGTTGAACTGCTTCTTGCAGATGATCCAATAGAAGCAGAACGTCTAGCGCTTGAAGCGAATGGACTCAATCAGAAGCGACAAGCCATTCAAGAGCACATCTATCAGTCAGCGCTAGCTCAGATCGAAGAACACGCTTGGACAGATCAAACACTCGTTGTCGCAGGTGAATCATGGCATGAGACCAGCTATCTAATGTCAAGCACTTAATTGAGTTCTAAGTAAGAACAATGAAGGGAAGTGATTTTGGACGCATCTATATAAGCCTGCCATAGACAGGCATATTTTTAATTTTCAGTATAAAATGCTGTTCTACGCGATTGGCTCGTATGGCTTTTTGTCCCGCAGAACGGCGTGAATGATGTACGTCATTTTACGCGCTACAGCGCCCGTTGCAGCTAGATGGTGTTTGCCTTGTGCCCGCTTCTGATCGTAAAAA
>NZ_JALBUF010000077.1 GCF_022606465.1 Sulfoacidibacillus ferrooxidans | reverse complement strand
CAAGATTATACTTGCAACTGTTCAGCCCATGGAGCTTGTCTGGATGAGGTCCAAGGTCATGTTGAATTTAGGGCAAGTGGACCGGCGAATTCAGAACTGGCTAGATCGGGTCTTTCCGGAATATACCGAGGTGTTTAAAAACTTAGAAGGCAGGGCATCTCTCATTACACTTCGTAAGAGCCCGCTGCTACAGGATCTCGTCTCGCTTGGCGCAGCGAGATTGTGAGTCAGTGGAAGAACTGTGGTGTAATGCGAACTGTAGGCATGAAGCGAGCAATCCGTCTCGTAACAGTCGCTGAGAAGTCCATGGGTCTAAATGAGGGGCTCGCGTCTACCAAGTTGGAATTAAGGGCTTTACGTTTTGTTAGGCTAATGTGCAAATTAGTCGGGGAATTAGTTTTTATTCATAAGAAAGAGGTGTCACTTAATGGTAGATATACCCTTTTCCGTTGTGAACAGCTTTACAAGTAATGCTTTTGAGGGAAATCCAGCAGCAGTTATTCTTAATGCAAATACCTTGGATCATGAGACAATGTTACGGATTGCACGTC
>NZ_JALBUF010000076.1 GCF_022606465.1 Sulfoacidibacillus ferrooxidans | reverse complement strand
CAAGATTATACTTGCAACTGTTCAGCCCATGGAGCTTGTCTGGATGAGGTCCAAGGTCATGTTGAATTTAGGGCAAGTGGACCGGCGAATTCAGAACTGGCTAGATCGGGTCTTTCCGGAATATACCAAGGTGTTTAAAAACTTAGAAGGCAGGGCGTCTCTCATTACACTTCGTAAGAGCCCGCTGCTACAGGATCTCGTCTCGCTTGGCGCCAGCGAGATTGTGAGTCAGTGGAAGAACTGTGGTGTAATGCGAACTGTAGGCATGAAGCGAGCAATACGTCTCGTAACAGTCGCTGAGAAGTCCATGGGTCTAAATGAGGGGCTCGCGTCTACCAAGTTGGAATTAAAGGCTTTACGTTTTGTTAGGCTAATGTGCAAATTAGTCGGGGAATTAGTTTTTATTCATAAGAAAGAGGTGTCAGTTAATGGTAGATATACCCTTTTCCGTTGTGAACAGCTTTACAAGTAATGCTTTTGAGGGAAATCCAGCAGCAGTTATTCTTAATGCAAATACCTTGGATCATGAGACAATGTTACGGATTGCACGTC
>NZ_JALBUF010000075.1 GCF_022606465.1 Sulfoacidibacillus ferrooxidans | reverse complement strand
CCTGCGTACGGCTCCCCAAGGCATATCGGTGTTCGCCCCGTCCTTCTTCGGCACCTAGCGCCTAGGCATCCCCCGTGCGCTCTTCCTACCTTATCCTCTTTCGTCTGCAGATCCACGTCGCATCTCTTCGTCAGCTTCTTTCCACGCCTCGGTCTCGTACCTACTTCGTACGCTCCCTCGTCGTGTCTCTTCGCTTCCTTGACCTGCTCGTGTCTCTTTGACGAATACCCTTCTGCCTTGCGTGAAAGATACGGCGTGTTCGTTTGTGCATCAAGGAGGGCATGACTTCGGATCTGCTTCGCAGCTCCTGGTCACTCTTTCTTCTCTAAAGACACTTGCATACACAGCACATACTCTTCTGCCTTGCGGGAAGGGCATGACCTCGAATCCACGGTGTGGATTCTGGTCACTTTCACCTTTCGTCATACGGTTGTCCGTGTGAGTAGCCAAAGGCTACCGCACATTCATCGTAGTTCGTTGGGTGGGACAGCAAATTCACATAGCATATGCACTATGCGCGTTGTGTCACTGTTGCTTTTGGCTTGATGCTACTACCCATCAAGTTCATCTGCATTCACGTGTTCAC
>NZ_JALBUF010000074.1 GCF_022606465.1 Sulfoacidibacillus ferrooxidans | reverse complement strand
CACAAGGGCATACGCGCCTGCTCTTTGGTTGTGACGATCACGATATGCTGGGCCTTCCTTATCACCTTTTTTTGCTCGATCGTCCCGCGGATCATCACATCATCACAACATGGGGTAGGCAGCGCAGTGGAATCCAGGTGCCCATGCACGTGATGGAAGGGCTTAATAATAGCGTGGATCATGAAGTGTGGGTTCATCCTGTCTTTGGCGAACAGCAAGAGAGCATTCTCTTGTCGTATTGGCAGATGTATTTTCAAAGCCTTGCGTACGCGGCTGAATACTCAGATCCTGATCTGTTGAGTCATTTACAGCGAGTGGCCATGTACACAAAGTATATGGCGGAACAGTATCTGCACTGGAGTGAGTGTGATGTGCGCCGTGCGGTCATTGCAGCTTCGGTGCACGACATCGGAAAAATCGCCATTACACGAAGCATCTTGTTTCGTCCAGGTCCGATTGACGGTCCGGAACGGGCCTATGTTCAAGCTCACACGCGCTATGGCTATGATCTGCTTCACGATTTGCATACCCAAGCGCAACAAAGCAGTGAATGGATGGTGGATGATCGCGTGTTTGAACTCTCCAAAGAGGTCGCTTTGTATCATCATGAACATT
>NZ_JALBUF010000073.1 GCF_022606465.1 Sulfoacidibacillus ferrooxidans | reverse complement strand
CCTGCGTACGGCTCCCCAAGGCATATCGGTGTTCGCCCCGTCCTTCTTCGGCACCTAGCGCCTAGGCATCCCCCGTGCGCTCTTCCTACCTTATCCTCTTTCGTCTGCAGATCCACGTCGCATCTCTGCGTCAGCTTCTTTCCACGCCTCGGTCTCGTACCTACTTCGTACGCTCCCTCGTCGTGTCTTTTCGCTTCCTTGACCTGCTCGTGTCTCTTTGACGACATTCGTCTGCAGATCCACGTCGCATCTCTGCGTCAGCTTCTTTCCACGTCTCGGTCTCGTACCTACTTCGTACGCTCCCTCGTCGTGTCTCTTCGCTTCCTTGATCTGCTCGTGTCTCCTTGACGAATACCCTTCTGCCTTGCGGGAAGGGCATGACCTCGAATCCACGGTGTGGATTCTGGTCACTTTCACCTTTCGTCATACGGTTGTCCGTGTGAGTAGCCTAAGGCTACCACACATCCATCGTAGTTCGTTGGGTGGGACAGCAAATTCACATAGTATATGCACTATGCGCGTTGTGTCACTGTTGCTTTTGGCTTGATGCTACTACCCATCAAGTTCATCTGCATTCACGTGTTCACCTCTAGTTGTCAAGGAACCACTGAAGGTTGCCGCTTGATCTTGCG
>NZ_JALBUF010000072.1 GCF_022606465.1 Sulfoacidibacillus ferrooxidans | reverse complement strand
TCCCCCATTCGGAAATCCTCGGATCTCTGCCTGCGTACGGCTCCCCAAGGCATATCGGTGTTCGCCCCGTCCTTCTTCGGCACCTAGCGCCTAGGCATCCCCCGTGCGCTCTTCCTACCTTATCCTCATTCGTCTGCAGATCCACGTCGCATCTCTGCGTCAGCTTCTTTCCACGCCTCGGTCTCGTACCTACTTCGTACGCTCCCTCGTCGTGTCTTTCGCTTCCTTGACCTGCTCGTGTCTCCTTGACGACATTCGTCTGCAGATCCACGTCGCATCTCTGCGTCAGCTTCTTTCCACGTCTCGGTCTCGTACCTACTTCGTACGCTCCCTCGTCGTGTCTCTTCGCTTCCTTGACCTGCTCGTGTCTCCTTGACGAATACCCTCCTGCCTTGCGTGAAAGATACGGCGTGTTCGTTTGTGCATCGAGGAGGGCATGACTTCGGATCTGCTTCGCAGCTCCTGGTCACTCTTTCTTCTCTAAAGACACTTGCATACACAGCACATACTCTTCTGCCTTGCGGGAAGGGCATGACCTCGAATCCACTGCGTGGATTCTGGTCACTTGTGTCACTGTTGCTTTTGGCTTGATGCTACTACCCATCAAGTTCATCTGCATTCACGTGTTCACCTCTAGTTGTCA
>NZ_JALBUF010000071.1 GCF_022606465.1 Sulfoacidibacillus ferrooxidans | reverse complement strand
AGAAATCACGCAAGACTTAGCGAGTGCGAACTTGCCTGTTACCTGGGATGGACAAACCTTATTCACCGTTCAAAACGTGCAAAGCGGTACAGGATACAATGTGCAAACCGGATCGCAAACGCCTGAAGCTACCGTTTCCATCACATACAACGTGCCTCTTCCCTTTGATCGTGCATTCACGCTGATCGGCGGCCAACCTCTTGCTGCGACGATTCCTATACAAGAAACAGCCACCTACTATAACGAAACACAGTATACGGGTGATGGCGCATGAACAGGTTTTGGCAAGAGGAACGCGGCGGTTTCTTTGAACCTTTAGGGTTTTCGTGGCTCAACGTGGCCCTATCTGCCGTTTTGCTCCCTGTGCTTTTTTGGGCAGGGACGGCGGTAGTGGGATATGAGACGCTTCAAAACGCGGTCAATCGTGCTGCGTATGCAGGGCAGTCGCAAGTCACACAAACAACGACCACGTCCGCCACACCCACGTTTGGCACGTATCAGGGTGGTTTCACGCTCCAAGTGGCACCTGCTGTGAGCGCAGCGCAAACGAATTGGGACTTGCAACTCAATGACTTAGAACAAGGTGGTCTATTTTCCGATGTACAGAGTCAAGTCGGCTATGTACAGAATCAAGTGGTGATCACGGCGACAGCTGA
>NZ_JALBUF010000070.1 GCF_022606465.1 Sulfoacidibacillus ferrooxidans | reverse complement strand
ATACCGAAACGATCGTCGTGACGTCGAAGTATCTGGCACCTTATGAAACGGTCACAGCACAAGATGTGCATACCGTCACTGTACCAGACAGCATGGGGATTTCGGGATTAGCCACGAACATGAATCAAGTCGTGGGAACCTATTTAACGTTTCCCATCCCCAAAGGGTATCCAGTGACCGCAGGGGATACGAGTACATCCAACAGTTATTCCCAGTTCTTAACGGAGTATACGGACAAAACGCATCAACAAGGCGTCATGGTGAGTTTGAGCAGTAACAGTCCAGAAGCGGGACTCGTCACACCAGGGACAAAGATTGCACTCGTCGTTCCAGCGCCAAGTGGTGGCGGATTTCAAACGATTGGGCCCATTGAAGTGCTTGGCATGATCCGTGGGAATTCTCCGACTCTTCTTTTGTTTGTACCGACTTCACAGTATGAAACGATCATGAATGGCGTAGTAGCCAACAACGTCAGCGTTGAAATGATCCCGCAAACAGGCACGTTTACCCTTGCGAGCGATACGCAAAGCATGACGATTGGATCGTCTACGCCGGCAGCACACGTGACCGTCGATTCTACACGCCATCCAAAGGGGGCTTGATCATGGATACCTTGGACACCTTGCAGACGTATCAAGAAAAACTGTACCAAGCGGTGTTGCATCACCCCGTCTATGGGAAAA
>NZ_JALBUF010000069.1 GCF_022606465.1 Sulfoacidibacillus ferrooxidans | reverse complement strand
GTTATGATTCCGTTATTTAAAGATCCTTCGAAGAATTTGATTGATTATTTTTTTGAATATTTTGGTGCTATTTTTGGATTTATTTTCAGCATGATTATATTTACGGCGCTTCTTCTTGATCTTTCGACTAATGTGACATTCGATTTTGAACAAGTACACGTTCTATTCTTACCTACTACACCTACAGCGGTCATTTTAATGTTTATGATCATCAGCATGGTTCTCCCTGCATATTTCGGTATTGAAATATTAGGTAGATCAAGCATCATGATGGGCGGTCTGATCATACTCATTATTCTATCTCTCAATGTACTTTCAACTACGAACGCCGATATCAATAATTTTCCACCGATTTTAGGGCCAGGTCTCCCCACGCTACTCAAACAAGGAATACTTCATATAGGTTTTTTTGGAGAATTCATTGCTTATCTCATGATGCGACCGTATATTCGCAGTTATTCAAGTTATCAACGTTCCTTTTATATTATTTCTGCTGTTACATTGGTCGTGGGTATTATTCAAATAACCCTATTGCAACTTATTTTTCCTTATCCAACAAGTGCTAATTTGCTTTTTCTATCCGTGGAATCCATCAAACTAATATATTTTGGTCGGTTTATTCAGCACATTGAAGCGATTTATGCGATAGCTTGGCTAATTGTAGCTTGTTTGCGGCTAAGTTTTATGTTGTATCTTTTATCGCTTGCAGC
>NZ_JALBUF010000068.1 GCF_022606465.1 Sulfoacidibacillus ferrooxidans | reverse complement strand
CTACGCGATTGGCTCGTATGGCTTTTTGTCCCGCAGAACGGCGTGAATGATGTACGTCATTTTACGCGCTACAGCGCCCGTTGCAGCTAGATGGTGTTTGCCTTGTGCCCGCTTCTGATCGTAAAAATCCTTGAGGATTGGGTTGTGTATTTTCGCAACACTTGCGGCAAGCCAAATGGCGCGTCGCAAGTAGGGTGAGCCTCGTTTGGACATTCGGTTACGTGTTCCGGTAAATTCTCCTGAACTTCGTACCGTTGGGTCGATCCCGGCGAACGCAACAAGTTTAACGCCGGTCGGGAATCTGGAGATATCTCCAATTTCACCGAGTATAGCAGCAGCGAGAACCGGGCCGATTCCGGGAATCGTCACGAGATTGGTGTCAACGCTTTTGAGACGTTTTTCGATCTCGACATCAAGGGAATCCAACTGTTCCTCTGTAAAGCGAATTTGCTGAAGCAGCAGGCGCAATTGTAGCCGAAATGCGTCGAGTGCTGTGTCGATCCCAAATGAAGACTCGGCAGCGGATTTGATTTCCTCGGCTTTGTCTAAACCCAGGCGATTTCGACTGTGCTTGGCGATGAAGGCTGCCAGCTCTTCCGTATCTACGGCAAGGATTTCTTCTGGCGTAGTGTAATTCATCAACAATTCGGAAGACGTCTTGCCAAACAGGTCAGAGAACAGGCGCTCATATTCAGGAAACAGCATGTCTAAGAGGCCGATG
>NZ_JALBUF010000067.1 GCF_022606465.1 Sulfoacidibacillus ferrooxidans | reverse complement strand
GGGCCTGCATAAGGTTACCGAACCCAGTCAAACTCCGAATGCCACGCTTGTAGACTTGGCAGTCAGACTGCGAGTGCTAAGATCCGTAGTCAAGAGGGAAACAGCCCAGACCAACAGCTAAGGTCCCAAAGTGCCAGTTCAGTGGGAAACGATGTGGCGGTGCATAGACAACCAGGATGTTGGCTTAGAAGCAGCCACCATTGAAAGAGTGCGTAATAGCTCACTGGTCGAGTGACGCTGCGCGGAAAATGTAACGGGGCTAAACTGGACACCGAAGCTTTGGATAGGAAACTATGGTAGGGGAGCGTTCCAAGGGCGGAGAAGGTATACTGAGAGGTGTGCTGGAGCGCTTGGAAGTGAGAATGCCGGTATGAGTAGCGAAAAGATCAGTGAGAATCTGATCCGCCGAAAGCCTAAGGGTTCCTGGGGAAGGCTCGTCCGCCCAGGGTAAGTCGGGACCTAAGCGGAGGCCGAAAGGCGTACGCGACGGACAACGGGTAGAGATTCCCGTACCACACAGAAACGCATGACCGATGGGGGGACGCAGGGGCGTCAGGAGAGCGGCCGGATGGAAGAGGCCGTCTAACACGTAAGAGGGTCGTGTAGGGAAAACCGCACGGCAGGACCTTGAGCGTGGATGGGGAGCGAAGAGTAGTAGCGAAGCTCTGAGACGCGAACTGCCAAGAAAAGCCTCTAGGGAGTTTTGATGTGCCCGTACCGGAAACCGACACAGGTAGGCGAGGAGAGAATCCTCAGGCGCGCGGGAGAACTCTCGTTAA
>NZ_JALBUF010000066.1 GCF_022606465.1 Sulfoacidibacillus ferrooxidans | reverse complement strand
AAACTAACCGAATCCAACCATAAAGGGATGGAAGGATTGCCATGGATCAAGAGCACCCCTGCAATGGCAGGTCCCGTCAGAAAAGCACTGTACCGTAAGGTACTGACAATCGAATTTACTCTTTTTCTGAACTCCTCGGGAACAAGCAATGTCTGATAAGGAAGAAACAGACTACCGAAAAATGTACTGCAAACTCCAAGTAGAAATAGAATTGCGTAAATAGAAGCCAAGTGTGGCAGGAGTGGCAAAACACCAATCAGCACCGCACGGGTAAGCTCGACGCCAACCAGTTGCTTCCTACGGGAGAATCGATCCGTTATGCTTCCAACCCAAAGTCCTACAATTAACGCCGCAATCCTGGACACAACCCACAGACCTGCAACAGCCAATGCAGAGTGTGTTTAGTCGAGAACAAATACGTTTATGGTGACGAGATAGATGAAATCCCCTATAGCAGAAATGCAAACTCCAGATACAAATATACCTGTCCGAATGTTAGTTCGGAATTGTTTCTCTCCCAAAGCCATTCATTCACCTCGAATTCACAATCGTTGTTCAGGATTACTGGTCGGGTAGCTCAGGCACCTTGCGATGCCCTCGCCCCTTCAGAACCGTACGTGACAGTTTCCCGTTTTAGGGCTCAAGCCATCCTGCCGTCGTCATCTAAGCAAGGTTCTTCGAGGCACTATGCTGTTAGGCTATAGGGGTGGACACAACGAATCGAGAGTGTGAAAATAAGTAAATCGATTCGAGGTGTTCATGGTGACAAAGACAAATAGATACAGCACGGAATTTAAATTGAATACGGTGAAAAT
>NZ_JALBUF010000065.1 GCF_022606465.1 Sulfoacidibacillus ferrooxidans | reverse complement strand
GTCGATTCTACACGCCATCCAAAGGGGGCTTGATCATGGATACCTTGGACACCTTGCAGACGTATCAAGAAAAACTGTACCAAGCGGTGTTGCATCACCCCGTCTATGGGAAAAGTGCTCATGCTCGCAGTGAACTGTACACGTTTTTATTGACCCAAGCGACGGAACCTGCCACCTTTGTGCCTGTTTCACAACGAGAAGCGGTCATTTCTAGCTTGCTCAATGCTTGGTATAGCTACGATGCGATTCAATCAGCGATTGACGATCCACTCGTGACCGACATTCACGTGATGGGTGATCGTACCGTTTTGCGTAAGGAAGGCCGATTGATGGAATCCACAGAATCGAGGTTTGCCAACGATGATCGCTTAGTGGAATTTGTGAAAAGAAAGCTAGAAAAAACACCGTTTTCGTACAGCCTTGCGGATCCTGTCACCGATGCCATGTTACCCGAAGGGTACCGTTTGAACGTCATCGGAGGTCAGAACACAGGGTATAGCGTGGTGGGCGACGATCACCGGATCGAAACGGCGACGATGGCCACCATTCGTAAACCGATCATGCCCTTTCGCATGGAACAGTTGATACGCCTTGGCATGATGAATCAGGAATTAGCTGATCTGGTGAAAGGGATGGCGATTGTGGGTGATTCCTTTGTGATTGCAGGCGGTGTCGGTTCAGGGAAAACCACGTTGCTCAATGCACTCACCGAATACATGGATGGATACATCAATTGTGCGATTGAAGAAATGGGAGAAATGGTCCCGCTCTCGAACTGGTGGATTCGTCTCACGGATCGCATGGGCAATGCTCAGGGAATCGGAGCGATCACGATGGAGCGCA
>NZ_JALBUF010000064.1 GCF_022606465.1 Sulfoacidibacillus ferrooxidans | reverse complement strand
CGACATTTTCAATCGTGTTGTGCCCACCTAATCGCTCGGGAATCATTCGGGCGAAAAGAATGGCATTATCTCCATTCACCTGCCAGCGGCGGAAGTGTTCTACCGATATATTGCATCCGCATAGAGCGCATCTGCCACCCGTTTTGCGCACAACTTTCTTCTGGAAACCATTCAATCGTTTTAGCAGCAGTTGCTCTCGTCTTGCCTCAAAGTATTCATGGTCGCTCGGTCGATGAGGCGAGCGTCGTCCCTGTATCTTGATGTGTCGTATGATACGTATGTCACTCATGGTGGCCAGCGTAAATGACCCGTCCGCGAATACCCAATTTCGGTTTCCTCGGCGGGTGAAATATTTCTGGTAAACCCACCACGCAGACTTTTTGGGGTGACGGCGTCTCGCCCATTTCCACAGCATCTGGATTATCTTGTGATCGCAGTAGCCAAAGACCTTCTTGCTGACCTGTGTGCTGTAGTAATTGCCCCATCCCCGAATAATAGGATTGAGCAATCGAATGACCATGGATTGTTTGGCTGACTTGTTCGCGTCCAGTATGCCTTTGATTCTCCGAAGAACAGCGAGTTTACTGTCCTTGGCGGGTTTAATCAATAGCGGTCCCTTGTACTTGCGGACATGGAATCCGAGGAAGTCGAACCCGTCGTTGATGTGTGTAATGTGCGTTTTCTCTAGACTGAGTTCGACGCCTACATTATCCGCAAGCTGGACCTAGTATAAAGTAGTGGACACAAAAAGGAGGACTGATAAACTATGATTGAAAGGTTGTGTCGGGAAATTGGGAACGAAACAAACTAGGTATACTGAAGAATGTAAGTCCATGATTGTTGA
>NZ_JALBUF010000063.1 GCF_022606465.1 Sulfoacidibacillus ferrooxidans | reverse complement strand
AGGAATCAGTCATAGCAGCTATTATTTCTGTACCAAAAAACGACCTGAGGGACGTTTGAAACAAGAAAACAGGCAACTAAGACAGGAAATCACGAGAATAGATCACGAGCAAGATGGTGTGTATGGTGCTCCGAAAATTAGAGAGGAGCTTGCAAAGTTAGCATTGCCGTTTAAGGTGAGTGAAAAACGAGTGCAGCGCATCATGAAAAACTTGGGCCTTCGATCCGTCGTCATTAAAAAATATCGACCTTATAAAAAGGATGCGGTATATAACGGGGGTGAAAATTTACTCAAGCGGGATTTTTCAACCACGAAAAGGAATGAAAAGTGGGTTAGTGACATCACGTATCTTCACACGGTTGAGGATGGTTGGACCTACCTAGCATCGATTATGGATTTAGCCACTAACAAAATCATCGGATGGAGTTACAGTAAAACCATGGATAAGAGCTGTGTACTATCCGCTCTGCATCAAGCAGTCACGACACAGCGACCAAAAAAAGGCGTAATCCTCCACTCAGATCGAGGGAGTCAGTACACAAGTCATCAGTACCGCGAGAAACTGGTCAAGCTTGGCATTCGTCAATCATTTTCTACTAAGGGTTGCCCATACGACAATGCGCCTATCGAAAGCTTTCATGCCATCTTGAAAAAGGAGTTAGTCTACAGAACCGTATTTAAATCTTATGAAGATGCAAAACCGCAGTTATTTCAATACATTGAAGGGCGCTACAATCGCAACCGAATTCACTCAGCGCTTGGCTATAAAACACCCCAGCAGATGGAGGATCTATTGTCTGCGTCAGTTGCGTAAAATAGTTCTTCGATTTGTGTCCAGTAACTTGACAGAGGTCCA
>NZ_JALBUF010000062.1 GCF_022606465.1 Sulfoacidibacillus ferrooxidans | reverse complement strand
ATCGAAGCGGGTACTATGCATGGGTTAAGTGCCCTACTAGCGAGCGTACATATCGCCGAATGAATCTCACTCGACGTATTCATCACATCTTTCTTGCCTCTCGGCGTTTATACGGGAGTCCAAAGATTATGCGGGTGCTGCGAGACGAGGGTGTACGTGTTGGGCAGAAAACAGTGGCTCGTATCATGCGGGAAAATGGGCTGAAGAGCCGCACAGTCCGTAAATATAAGGCAACAACCAATTCCAAACACAATCAGCCTGTAGATGACAACGTGCTGAATCAGACGTTTACGGCAGAGAGACCAAACCAGGTGTGGATGTCGGATATTACGTATGTTTGGACCGCCGAAGGATGGCTCTACGTCGCAAGTATTATGGATTTATTCACACGAAAAATCGTTGGATGGAAGGCTGACTCACGTATGACCAAGGAACTCGTGATGAGCGCATTAGACGACGCATATGAGCGGGAAAAGCCGGCTGATGGTGTGTTGCATCATTCGGATCGAGGCAGCCAGTATGCGTCCAATGAGTACCAAGCACGGCTAAAAAAGTACAAGATGAAAGGCAGCATGAGCCGCAAGGGAAACTGTTACGACAACGCTTGCATTGAATCATTTCACAGCGTCATTAAACGTGAGCTCATCCATGTAGAAACGTACAAAACGCGCAAACGGGCGCATAAAGACATTTGGGAGTACATCGAGATTTGGTACAACAGGTTGCGGATTCATTCGTCGATTGGATATAAGACCCCTGTACAATTCCAATCAATGTATTTCAAAAAAGCGAACAAAAAGGCAAGCTAAATCCAAGGTGCAATCCGTCAGACTGTTTTGATATTCTTTGTTCGGTGTGTCCACCATATTGACTTAATACCA
>NZ_JALBUF010000061.1 GCF_022606465.1 Sulfoacidibacillus ferrooxidans | reverse complement strand
AAGTATGGGTGTAGTAGACTCGTCTATAAAAATGGTATGATCACTTTTGTTCAAAAGGGAAATTTTGTAGAGTCGCAATCTCCGTATATCATTCCTTCCATCAGTGTACACTATTTGATCAAATTCGAAAGTGGAACTATGGTTAAATTTTCAGAGTTCCAGTCATCATTGTCTTTCCAGTACCACCAACTCGTACACGAATTCCATCTTTTTCATGAAATACATGAGTGTGAATGACACAAGGCATAGAATTAATTATTCCTTGTTCTGCCTGAATGAATAGCTCACTCTTGTTATCTTCCCGATGTTTAAATAGGTACGCCCCAAGGGCAGCATTTCCAACTCCGCATCCTGGATCTTCAATTCCTTCTCTGGGACAAATGTTCCTAGTATGTACATCGCATTTGTTGTTGTAGACATCAAACGTGAATAGCTGTGCTTCTCTTACACCTGCATTGAAGCATAATTCTTCTAAGGCAGAAATGTTCCTTTTTGCTTTCATAAGAGCATTGAGTGATGTAACAGGAACAATTAAATGTCCCAATCCCGTATCTACTGGCTGAATCGGTAAGTTGGTTAGAAGGTCATTCTCATCCAATCCGAATACGTTCGCCACTGCAGAGCGATTATCCAATACTGGGTAAAATTTTGGCGGAACTGCTTCTACAAGAAATGATGTTTTATACTTATTAATATCCACATGACGATTTCCGGATTTCGTTTTAAGGATACAGGTTGTTGTGTGCGAATCTAGGTAGCCTTCTTGGTTTAATGAAACGAGTGCTGCAATGGTAGGGTGTATCGCAAGAGAAACTTCTTCTGTCGGAGTAAAATATCTTAATTCAAAATCAAAATCAGAGTTTTGGGGAGCAGAAAGCACAAATGTTGTTTCAACAAGAT
>NZ_JALBUF010000060.1 GCF_022606465.1 Sulfoacidibacillus ferrooxidans | reverse complement strand
AGAAGAGATTATGCGTGTCCTCTACGCATACTCAGAAAGTGCTTTTGGCATCACATTTTCAGATATCATCCGCAAGCTGGTATACCACTGGGAGAAGGGAGAAGATGATCAAGAACGATATATCGAAAGCAAAAATAGAACTAATCGATATACAGAAAATAATCTATTCATCTTTTTTACTTTTCACCAAAAAGTGAAAAATTTCCGCCCCGAAATATACGATCCAACCGCCTATACTTTTTGGGATCTCATGCATGAATTTGGTGATGTGGTGGTGTATACCTACAAAATCCGCAACGCCGAGGCAGATCATCTAACGAAAATGATTATCGCGTTAAGGGAGAAATACCTAGTGTATGCGCCACTTGCACGCAAACAGATAGAGCTAGAGGGGAAACAGAAAGTGTAATTATTTACGAAGAGGGATGTGTAAAACACTTAATATAGAAATTTGGTGCAAACGTGTGCGTATTCACTCATCGATTGGATATAGGTCTCCGTACAATTACAATCTATGTATTTTAAAAAAATGAATAAAAATGCTAGCTAAATCCATAGTACTATACATCATATTATTTTGACATTATCTATTGGGGCTGTCTACCCTATTGACTTAATGCCAAAAGACCATTTCGAAATTGCTGAATTTATAGTATACTAATATTTATCAACAAGAATTAAGGTAAAGCCTCCTGCGCAGATTGATTAGGGTAAAACCCAACACAGAAGAAACAAGCTGAGAGGCTTGTTTTATGCTATGAAGATGCGAGTAAATTAAGGGGTATAAAGGGCAGGACTGAACAGGGGATATGAGACCAGCTATCTAATGTCAAGCACTTAATTGAGTTCTAAGAACAATGAAGGGAAGTGATTTTGGACGCATCTATATAAGCCTGCCATAGACAGACATATTTTTAATTTTCAGTATAAAATGCT
>NZ_JALBUF010000059.1 GCF_022606465.1 Sulfoacidibacillus ferrooxidans | reverse complement strand
GAGGATAAGGTAGGAAGAGCGCACGGGGGATGCCTAGGCGCTAGGTGCCGAAGAAGGACGGGGCGAACACCGATATGCCTTGGGGAGCCGTACGCAGGCAGAGATCCGAGGATTTCCGAATGGGGGAACCTCTCTTTCGCAAGGAAAGAGACCGGTAACTGAATGCATAGGTTACACGGAGGGGACCGGGGGAACTGAAACATCTCAGTACCCCGAGGAAGAGAAAACAACAGTGATTTTCCAAGTAGCGGCGAGCGAACGGGAAAGAGCCTAAACCTGTGACGTGGTATAGCGTGCTTGCGATGCGGCATAGGGGTAGAGGGGCAATCAAGAGAAACGAAGCAACCGTTTCACAGGGGAAAGTCAGCGTAGACAAACGGCATGGGAAGGCCGGCCAGAGAGGGTGAGAGCCCCGTCGTCGACACGCTGAGAGAAGCTGAAGATTGACCCCGAGTAGGGCGGGACACGAGAAATCCCGTTTGAATCAGGGAGGACCACCTCCTAAGGCTAAATACAACCTAGCGACCGATAGTGAAGAGTACCGTGAGGGAAAGGTGAAAAGGACCGCGGGAGCGGAGTGAAAGAGAACCTGAAACCGTGTGCTTACAAGCAGTTGGAGCACCCAAGAGGTGTGACAGCGTGCCTTTTGTAGAATGAACCGGCGAGTGTCGATGGCAAGCGAGGTTAAGGGAGAGATTCCGGAGCCGGAGCGAAAGCGCGTCTGAAGAGGGCGGAAGTTTGTCGACGACGACCCGAAACCGTGTGATCTACCCCTGACCAGGGTGAAGTGGCGGTAACACGCTATGGAGGCCCGAACCCACTGACGTTGAAAAGTCAGGGGATGAGTTGGGGGTAGGGGAGAAATTCCAATCGAACACGGAGATAGCTGGTTCTCCCCGAAATCGCTTTAGGGCGAGCGTCAAGTGAGATGCAAGGTGGAGGTAGAGCACGGATTGGGCTAGGGGCCTGCATAAGGTTACCGAACCCAGTCAAACTCCGAATGCCACGCTTGTAGACTTGGCAGTCAGACTGCGAGTGCTAAGATCCGTAGTCAAGAGGGAAACAGCCCAGACCAACAGCTAAGGTCCC
>NZ_JALBUF010000058.1 GCF_022606465.1 Sulfoacidibacillus ferrooxidans | reverse complement strand
TCGACGAGTGGTTTCGAGATCGAAAAAGTCGCTTGGTGAGTTTTGATTTTGTGTTGGCCATGTTCGATCTGGATCATTTCAAAGCATTGAACGATACACAGGGACATGATGCAGGGGATCAGCTGTTACAACGGATCGTTCGCCATGTGCAGCAATCCATGCGCGACTATGATGTGGTGGCGCGACTCGGTGGTGATGAATTTGTGCTGATCTTTGAACAGTGTAGTTGCCATATCGGGGTGAAAAATCGCTTGGAACAAGTGATGCAAGGGTTGGATCTGAGTCAAGAAGGCGTAACGATCACGATGGGCGTGGTGTGTTATCCAGCCATGGGGGATTCATTAGCTGCATTACTCGCTAAAGCGGATGAACTGCTGTATCGCGGGAAAGGCAACGGACGCAATCAAATGGTGCTATGGGAGGGGGTCATTTCATGAAACCGACGATCTTGTGTGTGGATGAAGATGGTGTATTAACGAGTGCACAAGGGCATACGCGCCTGCTCTTTGGTTGTGACGATCACGATATGCTGGGCCTTCCTTATCACCTTTTTTTGCTCGATCGTCCCGCGGATCATCACATCATCACAACATGGGGTAGGCAGCGCAGCGGAATCCAGGTGCCCATGCACGTGATGGAAGGGTTAGACAGCGTGGATCATGAAGTGTGGGTTCATCCCGTCTTTGGCGAACAGCAAGAGAGCATTCTCTTGTCGTATTGGCAGATGTATTTTCAAAGCCTTGCGTACGCGGCTGAATACTCAGATCCTGATCTGTTGAGTCATTTACAAAGAGTGGCCATGTACACAAAGTATATGGCGGAACAGTATCTGCACTGGAGTGAGTGTGATGTGCGCCGTGCGGTCATTGCAGCTTCGGTGCACGACATCGGAAAAATCGCCATCACACGAAGCATCTTGTTTCGCCCAGGTCCGATTGACGGTCCGGAACGGGCCTATGTTCAAGCGCACACGCGCTATGGCTATGATCTGCTTCACGATTTGCATACCCAAGCGCAACAAAGCAGTGAATGGATGGTGGATGATCGCGTGTTTGAACTCTCCAAAGAGGTCGCTTTGTATCATCATGAACATT
>NZ_JALBUF010000057.1 GCF_022606465.1 Sulfoacidibacillus ferrooxidans | reverse complement strand
TGCGAGACGGTACCAGAGAAGGAAGCCCCGGCTAACTACGTGCCAGCAGCCGCGGTAATACGTAGGGGGCAAGCGTTGTCCGGAATGACTGGGCGTAAAGCGCGCGCAGGCGGTTTCTTGCGTCTGAGGTGAAAGACCAAGGCTCAACCTTGGGACGGCCTTGGAAACGGGGGAACTTGAGGGTCGGAGAGGTCAGGGGAATTCCACGTGTAGCGGTGAAATGCGTAGAGATGTGGAGGAATACCAGTGGCGAAGGCGCCTGACTGGACGAAACCTGACGCTGAGGCGCGAAGGCGTGGGGAGCAAACAGGATTAGATACCCTGGTAGTCCACGCGGTAAACGATGAGTGCTAGGTGTCGGAGGGTACCACCTCCGGTGCCGAAGGTAACCCAATAAGCACTCCGCCTGGGGAGTACGGTCGCAAGACTGAAACTCAAAGGAATTGACGGGGGCCCGCACAAGCAGTGGAGCATGTGGTTTAATTCGAAGCAACGCGAAGAACCTTACCAGGGCTTGACATCGGCGTGACCGGATCAGAGATGGTCCTTCCCTTCGGGGCACGCTAGACAGGTGGTGCATGGTTGTCGTCAGCTCGTGTCGTGAGATGTTGGGTTAAGTCCCGCAACGAGCGCAACCCTTGATCTGTGTTACCAGCACGTAGAGGTGGGGACTCACAGATGACTGCCGGTGACAAACCGGAGGAAGGCGGGGATGACGTCAAATCATCATGCCCCTTATGTCCTGGGCAACACACGTGCTACAATGGGCGGTACAACGGGAAGCGAAGCTGCGAAGTGGAGCGAACCCCGAAAAGCCGTTCGTAGTTCGGATTGTAGGCTGCAACTCGCCTGCATGAAGCCGGAATTGCTAGTAATCGCGGATCAGCATGCCGCGGTGAATACGTTCCCGGGCCTTGTACACACCGCCCGTCACACCACGAGAGTGGGTAACACCCGAAGTCGGTGAGGTAACCCGCAAGGGAGCCAGCCGCCGAAGGTGGGATTCGCGATTGGGGTGAAGTCGTAACAAGGTAGCCGTATCGGAAGGTGCGGCTGGATCACCTCCTTTCTAAGGAAAAGGCCCGCGAGGGCAACAGCGCGAAGATGTCTCTTGTATGCATTTAGTTTTGAGGGATTGACGTTGATCGCAAGATCAAGCGGCAACCTTCAGTGGTTCCTTGACAACTAGAGGTGAACACGTGAATGCAGATGAACTTGATGGGTAGTAGCATCAAGCCAAAAGCAACAGTGACACAA
>NZ_JALBUF010000056.1 GCF_022606465.1 Sulfoacidibacillus ferrooxidans | reverse complement strand
TGAATTTCAAGCCCCAACAGTTCCGACATTTCCATCCACAGTTCTTCTAAGGGCACACGATACGCCCGCACTTCTTTGGTACACAGAGCGAAAATCGTCAGTTCTAGCAACCCCATGTCGTGAGCGAAATGTAAAAAAGCATCTTCGGCTGTAGCAAATTGCGGCAACTTCCAGGTATCCGCCAAGCGTTGCAAGCGAGCTTTCAGGGGTGGATATGTGACGGTACTGGCCATGCGTGAAAAAGCTGGAGCCAGTTCACCCGAAGCGGTGATGACATGAATCCCGACAGGGACCGCTTCTTCTAAAAACACTTTCAAGTGTCGTTCTTTCGCTTGGTTCCCTTTGGTGACGTAGTAGCGATCTGTGATCAACAAAGCCCCTCCGATACCGATCAAGAACGCGATGAGGATCGAATAGCGTAGGAGAAGCAACATCACCATCAACCCCATGGCCAAAGCGATCACACGAAGTATCGTGCGATACATGGGTTCGTCCTCCTTACCCATCCATTTTTTAGCCTCTTGGATACGGAGAATATACCGTCCCACCCATGGCTTTTTTTGATGAGTCGGTTGCGTGGCTGTTTTCACTTCACGTAGCCACTCTGCTTCCCGAAACGCTTGATAGAGCACAAAGGACAACCCAGATAAGGCGATCAACAACCCGATCACTCGAAGAACCAACGACGTATGATGCACCACGTGTTTATCCCTCCTTGGGCACGCGATACGTTTCACGTGGCCCCTCATACACAGTAAAAGGTAGGTGGATCCCTTTGATATTGGCTCGCAATAGAAACGAAGCGGGAACGCCTTGAAAGACCCATGTTTTTTCGAAGTAATCCCAGTAAGCGACTTTGCACCAAGTCACTTCTTGCGTGACGGCATCGTAGTCTTCGATGTAGCCTACTTCGGTCATGCGTGGTGAACCGTTGACGTTATCGAGCGCGAAGATAAAGCGCACATTGTCCGCAAGAAGACTGGCTGTGTTGGCATTAGTGGAAACGCCTTGACTCCCTGCTGTAGCTTCTAAAATCATGCGTTGCAACACATGATGAACGCCTCGACCCACATCAACACGCGTATGAAACGTCGTTCCCACCATGCGTTTGGTGAGCATCGACAGACGAATAAAGAGCCACGTAATGGCCGGCCAACGAGCTTCTCCCAAAATGACGTTATCCACGTCCATCCGTAGCGTATTCATCATGTTGCGCTCCATCGTGATCGCTCCGATTCCCTGAGCATTGCCCATGCGATCCGTGAGACGAATCCACCAGTTCGAGAGCGGGACCATTTCTCCCATTTCTTCAATCGCACAATTGATGTATCCATCCAT
>NZ_JALBUF010000054.1 GCF_022606465.1 Sulfoacidibacillus ferrooxidans | reverse complement strand
TTCAGGCGTTTGCGATCCGGTTTGCACATTGTATCCTGTACCGCTTTGCACGTTTTGAACGGTGAATAAGGTTTGTCCATCCCAGGTAACAGGCAAGTTCGCACTCGCTAAGTCTTGCGTGATTTCTTGTTGCACAGCGCTTGTTGATTGGGTGATCGCAGCTGTTCGAGCCGCGTTTTGCGCGATTGTCGCTACTTGCATCTTCGCGAATAACAACGTCGGTGCTAAAAAAGTAAGGATAAGCAATGAAAAACTCACCGCCATCGAAACCAAGGTGGATATCGAGTTAGCTGGCATCGCAGAATTCCTTTCTACTAAAATAGGGCGGCCATCATCGACCGCCCTTCATGATTATTGCGTTGCGCCAGAACCTGGTGCTGTAAAGGTACTGCCATCCGAATTGGTATAGCTTTGCGTGTTACCGCCCATGGCATTGGATGCTAGTGAATTCATGCCAGATTGAGACGACAAGCTTGTATAGACCGTTTTTGTGCCCGAACTGACGTTGTTAGCGCCCGTGCCAATTAAGTACCACGCCACGCCGCCAATGATGGCGAATAGGACGATCGTCGCTCCTACCCATGCCATCACGTTCACGTTTTTTTCTACGGTATCTCCACGTTCACTGCGTACTAATGACCCGATTGTGATTCCTTTTTTCATCATAAAAGCCTCCCAGTATGGTGTTTGTGATTAAAAAAGATTTGAAAATACGTGAACCATCGAAGCTGTCGATGAATTAATTGCGCCATATAGCAATCCAGCTATGAGCAACAGAGCGGTCAATGAAAATAAAACCATGCCCAAATCGTACATGGAGCCATCGAAAAACCCACCTTGCTCACTGCTCATCCATGCCTTTATTTTTTTTACGAGGAATCGTCCCACACACGTTCACCTCCCTTCCACACTCAGTCTAGCGTTTTGTCAACCCTAAAAACCCTCCATTTTCAATCCACTTTTTTCACACATGTGTAGCTATCCAATGAAGAAGAGCGGGAGGACGTTTTTGTGCTCTCGTACATCGCATTCAAGTCCGATTCATGCGCTATGAAAAATTCGATGATCGATGGATCATAGTGCGTATGCGCGTGATGGATCATCCAAGAACGTACCGCACTCCAAGGCTTGGGTTCTTTGTACGAGCGATGAGAAAGCAACGCATCGAGCACATCGATCATATGGACGACTCGCGCAAGAACAGGAATCTGTTCTCCTTGGATCTGTGCAGGATAGCCTGTCCCATCAAAATGTTCATGATGATACAAAGCGACCTCTTTGGAGAGTTCAAACACGCGATCATCCACCATCCATTCACTGCTTTGTTGCGCTTGGGTATGCAAATCGTGAAGCAGATCATAGCCATAGCGCGTGTG
>NZ_JALBUF010000053.1 GCF_022606465.1 Sulfoacidibacillus ferrooxidans | reverse complement strand
TGTGCGGTGATGCAACAGCGTGTGTAGAAACATGAAAACACTTATTGCCGACATGAGGTTCGTCATGAGACGTTGTGGTTGTGATACGACGAGGAATTTCACCTCTCTTTTACCTCGGATACTTAACCAAGCGTGTCCAATCGTTCCATGCGTGTTCCACACGAAGTGCAAAACACGCGTTGTACCACGTGGACCCGTTCTGCTTGTTGGCAGTTCGAGCAGTAGTACACGCCTAGGTTTTCTGTTTCGAGCGCTCCAGGACTAGGCAATACGTATACTTCGTTCTCTAACGAGTCGAAAATACGTGCGTCGTCCGTTTGCGGATCGAATCGATGATCGCATTGCGTTTGCATGCACAGAATCAATTCGCGCAGATCTGTACCCATTTTGATCGTTGTGATGATGCCGCCGTCTGAAAAAACAGCAACATACTGCTTTTGTGGTTGTGCATCCTCTTCATGGACAATCGACACAAAGTCTATCGCTTCTGGATCAATCTGTACCAGGACGCGTTCGAGCGTGTCGTCGTTATCATCTTCGATCCAAGGCAACAAATACCGCCTAAAATGAGTAGCTACTTCGATCTTCCCATCGACTTCAACAGGAAAGCCTAAGCCGCCACCTATGCTCAACGCAGAGGCTGAACAAGCATGCCCATCGATTGTGTATCCGCTCAATTCGATCATCCCAATATCGCCGCACGATAGCGCACGTTGCATGTCTTGTAGCGTCCATTCCTTCGGGTACGACTCTTGCACACCGTTTTTGTCCATGATGTAGCGACCGCTGAATGTTTTTTTCATGAAAATCTCTCCATACGTCTCCCATACACAGCGGGAGACTTGATTTTGCCCGCTGTGTCGGGGTTCGATATGCGCATTAGAAGTCGAACATGAATTGATCGTCGCCGACGGCTTGTTTCACCTTGCCCGCTTTTTTGGTCAGCCCCATCGTTGCTCGTAGATCAGCTACCGTCTTAAATTGAGGCGAGGAATCGTCAACAACGCGTGGCGCAACAAACGCGACAACATCTAGTGTTTCTTCCTGTTCTGGTACAGAGAATACATCGACCTGTGTAGCATCGATCACCATGTCTTCCTCTGTTACAGCATCCACCATGGCATCCACCAAAGGAACACCCGTTAACCGACGTGTTTCATTGGCCAAGCGTGTCATGGCTGCTTTCATTTCTTGTTTGAACGCATCGCCTTCTAAGGTCAGTACACCTTTTGGCACGTCTTTGTCAGCAAGACTTGACCATTTATCCGACAAGTCGGCCACGTTCTCAAGATGTGCTGCAAGGGCTGTGGTCTGCACACTTAGCCGATCCGCAGGCATGTACGTACGCATTTCCGATCGATCCAATCGACCTTCTAACA
>NZ_JALBUF010000052.1 GCF_022606465.1 Sulfoacidibacillus ferrooxidans | reverse complement strand
ATACCGAAACGATCGTCGTGACGTCGAAGTATCTGGCACCTTATGAAACGGTCACAGCACAAGATGTGCATACCGTCACTGTACCAGACAGCATGGGGATTTCGGGATTAGCCACGAACATGAATCAGGTCGTTGGAACGTATTTGACGTTTCCCATCCCCAAAGGGTATCCAGTGACCGCAGGGGATACGAGTACATCCAACAGTTATTCTCAGTTCTTAACGGAGTATACGGACAAAACACATCAACAAGGCGTCATGGTGAGTTTGAGCAGTAACAGTCCAGAAGCGGGACTCGTCACACCAGGAACAAAGATTGCACTGGTTGTTCCATCACAACATGGGAGCGGCGGATTTCAAACAATCGGGCCCATTGAAGTGCTTGGCGTGATCCGCGGTAATTCTCCGACTCTTCTTTTGTTTGTACCGACTTCACAGTATGAAACGATCATGAGTGGCGTAGTAGCGAACAACGTCAGCGTTGAAATGATCCCGCAAACAGGGACATTTACCCTTGCGAGCGATACGCAAAGCATGACGATTGGACAACCGACAGCAACACGACCCCTAGCACACGTGACCGTCGATTCTACACGCCATCCAAAGGGGGCTTGATCATGGATACCTTGGACACCTTGCAGACGTATCAAGAAAAACTGTACCAAGCGGTGTTGCATCACCCCGTCTATGGGAAAAGTGCTCATGCTCGTAGTGAACTGTACACGTTTTTATTGACCCAAGCGACGGAACCTGCCACCTTTGTGCCTGTTTCACAACGAGAAGCGGTCATTTCTAGCTTGCTCAATGCTTGGTATAGCTACGATGCAATTCAATCAGCGATCGATGATCCACTCGTGACCGACATTCACGTGATGGGTGATCGTACCGTCTTGCGCAAGGAAGGGAGACTCTATGAGTCCACGGAATCGAGGTTTGCAACTGATGATCGCTTAGTGGAATTTGTGAAAAGAAAGTTAGAAAAAACACCGTTTTCGTACAGCCTTGCGGATCCTGTCACCGATGCCATGTTACCCGAAGGGTACCGTTTGAACGTCATCGGAGGTCAGAACACAGGGTATAGCGTGGTAGGCGACGATCACCGGATCGAAACGGCGACGATGGCCACCATTCGTAAACCGATCATGCCCTTTCGCATGGAGCAGTTGATACGCCTTGGCATGATGAATCAAGAATTAGCTGATCTGGTGAAAGGGATGGCGATTGTGGGTGATTCCTTTGTGATTGCAGGCGGTGTCGGTTCAGGGAAAACCACGTTGCTCAATGCACTCACCGAATATATGGATGGATACATCAATTGTGCGATTGAAGAAATGGGAGAAATGGTCCCGCTCTCGAACTGGTGGATTCGTCTCACGGATCGCATGGGCAATGCTCAGGGAATCGGAGCGATCACGATGGAGCGCA
>NZ_JALBUF010000051.1 GCF_022606465.1 Sulfoacidibacillus ferrooxidans | reverse complement strand
AACAGCTGATCCCCTGCATCATGTCCCTGTGTATCGTTCAATGCTTTGAAATGATCCAGATCGAACATGGCCAACACAAAATCAAAACTCACCAAGCGACTTTTTCGATCTCGAAACCACTCGTCGAGTCCACGACGATTCAAACACCCCGTTAACGGATCACGCAGGGCGGCATAGCGTAACTTCGTTTGATCATGCACAAGCCTGTCTAACGCTTGGACCAAACGACACGCCTCTTCCATCGACGGAGAAGAGCTTCGCACGTACACGCGAAACCACCTCTCATCCAAGAGGGCCACCTCCACGACTTGAAATAAGTGCGGTTGATGAGTGGCAATCCCTTGCGTTTCCTGTTGTTGATGCCCGATGCCGTACTCTACACCATAGGCCCCAGCATCCATGAAGTACGCCATCACTGCCTTTTCCCACGGGATTCCGCTAGCTACATGGTTAATTAATACTTCTTCCTTCATTAGATCATCGCCCCCGTAAACATGCGCAAGATGTATTGTAATAAGGCATATAAGATGAATCCGAATCCTGGGAACGCAATCAGTCCCATCGAAATCAGTGCCAGTTCAAGGGAGACGTTGCTAAACCGTTTACGCGCTTTATTCTCTCGAAGCCTCGCTTCTAAGCGATAACTCCTTAATACCGCATCGGCAATCGGCGTTCCGTATTGTTCCGACTCCCCCACGAGAGACGCAAAATCCGCTAATTGCTGAACACCTGTTGAATCAGCCAATTGTTGAAGCGCGATAGGTAGCGTCGCATAGTGAGACTTCACTTCCACTTCTTTCAATCGACTTTTGAGCGGTTCATCAAACTGACTGGACAGCACATGCAACGCATCGGATACAGACGCTCCAGCTCGCGAGAGAAACACAAGCATCAATTCAGATACTCGCGTTTGTGCGGCTAGTTTCGATCGATACGACCGCAATTGACTGCGACTATACAGCACCAGTCCCAACCACACAGGGCCAACCAAGAGCACAAGCAATGGAAAGCGCACGACGACTGCCACCAAGACCACCACAATCGACACGATGAACGCGGATCGTATCCATAGAGTCGCGGCTTCTGGACGTTCTATGGCGTTTGCAATGGCCACAAAGGGATTTTCTTTTGGAACGCTCGCTCCATATCGAATGGGTGCGAGTGCACGTCGTACGTCAACGACCACTTCCATACGATAGAGAACAAAAGCGATCACAGACAGCGCAACGAACGCGCCCGTTACGAGCGATAACCAGCTCATCATCATCCACCTCCTCTCTTTTAGACATCGATCACTTGACTACGACGAATGACGAGCTGCAACCCTACCGTCATGATGCCAAGCACCAGCCAAAAGACCACTTGCACGGTGCCACTCATGTAGGATTTTGCAAAGGGATAGGCCACAAGGAGCGATCCCGCTAACACACCGTAAAAGAGATACCCACCTGTACGAAATTGAGCCGTTTCTGCGCGTAATCGTTCACGATA
>NZ_JALBUF010000050.1 GCF_022606465.1 Sulfoacidibacillus ferrooxidans | reverse complement strand
ACTTCTTCTCCGACGCTCCATCGACCCTGACCACGCGTGAAACTCATGAGATCCTCAAATTCACGCTCTTCGATTTGAAAGATATCCATGATGGCCTTTTTGTCGTTTTTGTCTTGTTTGAGAAGGACCTTTGAACTGCTGTTTTGAATGATGGCTCGTCCGTAGTCATTGTCGGCAAACTTGCGAAAATCCTGTGTGGCAGCTACAGCACTCCCGCTGTATTTCCGTATACGGCGAAAGATGTTGTCTAAAAACATCGCGAAGTCTTCTTGCTCTAAGAATTTTTGTGCTTCGTCGATCACGACACGTTTTTTGATACGAGGATTCTTTTTCACGAATTTTTCAAACACCCATTCAAGCAAGACGCGCATGCCAAGCAACCGTACAGGAGAATGTTCAGCCATGCCCGAAAAGTCAAATTGCAACACCGGTACATCGCGCAGGCTCGATGTGTTTTGACAGTCAAACATCCCCGCCGTCCCCCCTGCTTTAAAGCGACGCAGCCGCATGACCAGATCCATCAAGCGAGGATCTTGTTCAGCACGCTCCACAAGACGATCATAGAAATGGGAGAATTGAGGTTGCGGACGTTTCGTGCGATTGGTTAAAAAATCCCCTCGTTCATCGCGAATCCACTCGTTGTGCACCATGTAAAGAGAATCTGGATCGGCGGTAAATCCAAATTCCACTTCATAGAGATGCTGCAAGATATCGTTAATCGTGCTCACAGCGTACGCATCGATTCGATCCTCTCCATGCAGATGGGCCATCGTGATGATGAGTCGCTCCATATCCGAAATTTTCTCTTTCACCGAGACGACCGCATGAATGCGACCATCGATCATCATCTCTTCTTCTTCGAGTTCAAACGGATTGAAGTGAAAGTCGGCATTTTCGTCAATGCGCACAGAGACTCCGCCGAGTGCACGAACCGTGGCGGTATATTCTCCCTCAATGTCGATGAGGACGTGTTTAATGCCAAAAAGAGCACTCCGAGCGATCAGACCCTTGATCAAAAACGATTTACCGGAGCCCGATGTGCCGACAATCGCCATGTTGTTGTTGACCAAGTGGTCTTCCCAAGCATCGTATTTATTCATGTGACCGGTGTAAAAATCCAACCCAATCGGTACACCATATTCGTGACTAAACTTGCTATTGGTAAAGGGGAAAGCATTAGCCAGCGCAGTTCCCGTCATTTCAATGGGATGATGAAGAAAATTTTCGCCAAGTGGTGCTACGGATTGAAAGCCTATATCATGCTCCTTGTACGCTTCACGTACATGAAATCCTTCAAATCCTTCTTTTTCAATGCGTTCACACGCCGCTTGGAACTCTTCTTCGATATTGGAGCTGACTGACAAAATGATGGTCACATAAAAAATGCGTTCTCTTCCCAAGCGAATGTCTTCTCGTTCTTCTTCGAGTAGGGCATGGAGTTGTTGGTTAAAGGCGATGGTGCGATCGGTACCTGCCTTGATTTCAAGGCTAATTTCTGACTTGAGCCTGGTCATCATGTGGGTCCGCTTTTTTATCGCGCTCTGATTGTCTGCAGGATCGATATGCAAACTGACATGGACATCGGCACCTAGCTGAAAAAAACGCTGCAGATAACCGAAACGAACGATACTTGGCAAGGC
>NZ_JALBUF010000049.1 GCF_022606465.1 Sulfoacidibacillus ferrooxidans | reverse complement strand
CTACAATCGCAACCGAATTCACTCAGCGCTTGGCTATAAAACACCCCAGCAGATGGAGGATCTATTGTCTGCGTCAGTTGCGTAAAATAGTTCTTCGATTTGTGTCCAGTAACTTGACAGAGGTCCAAGCCACTGGGCGATGACTGGAATCCACAAAAGATGAACACTTGAGGACTCCCATGCACCTACATACCGCAGACCATTAGATATTACCAGGAGAATTCTGATTTGCTATGAAGTTTTATATCCAATCATTGATGTGAATCAAATATAAGGTAGCAGACACAAATGTACGAACTCATGAAACGATGGAACTGCATCAATGAACATCCTTCCCTAATAGGTTTTATAACCCATGTCTGAAATGGATGTTAATCCGATTATACCTACCTCCTCTATATATTCGAAATTTCCAACGTTACCTGTCCACACTTCCCTCAATCAGACGCCGTTTCATTACTCACTAAATAGAATAAATCCTATAAAATGGTTAAATTCTATGCCTTGCTCGCTGGTAATCGTCACGCGACAGTGAAGCGAGTAACTTTTTAGCGGGGTGACTGTGATCTTCGTTTCTCATTCTTCGACCAGAGGCGATACGTGGAGCCACAGTGGTGATCTTTCGCGTCACATATTCGGTGGGTTGAACCTCTTGGCATAACCTCATCTGTTGAAGCACCTGCTCTAATTGATCACAATCCTGCTTGAATCGCAGTTTCTGACGATGGAAACGGGTGGCGTTTTTCGGAAGGTCGTAGTCAGGAATACCATTCAATGGTTCCATGCATCATTTCGCCTCCACCAATCGCATCTGAATCTGTACCATGTCCCGATAGCGGTTCTCCTCTACATGGACAAGCACATGACGCCTGGTCCGTTCTAGCCATTGTGAAACCCGTTCCCCTTCTCCAAACGCGACGAGCGAATAGCTACGTCCCGTTCCTTCTTTCACACGTGCGCGTAGGTGTTGCTGTTTGGCACCCATCGTCTGTACATCCCCAATGTGTACATCGCGCAAAAAGAAAATAGGCTCTGGATTCGCTTGGCCAAACGGTTCAAGTCGTTTCAGATCGGCGATGAACTGCGGTGTCAACTCATGCACGTGTAGCGGTGCATCCACATCGATATGCGGTGGTTCCCACTCGATATCCTGTGCGACCGTTGCCCATGCACTCCGCAAGTCGTTGATTCGATCTGCAGGTAAGGAGAAACCTGCCGCCGCTGCGTGGCCACCAAACGCGGTGAAGATACCCGTTTGTGCTTGCACAGCTTGCAATAACGCATAGAGATCCACACCAGGTACACTCCGTCCTGATCCTTTGGCGACGCCATCTTTGATCGACAGGCACAGCGTAGGCTTGTACAGGTTTTGAGTGAGTTCCCCTGTGACGATGCCGATAACCCCTTCATGCCATGCTTCACCTGCGACAACGAGTGTTTGATCTGTCCAAGCGTGTTCTTCGATCTGAGCTAGCGCTGATATGTAGATGTGCTCTTGAATGACTTGTCGCTTTTGATTGAGTCCATTCGCTTCAAGCGCTAGACGTTCTGCTTCTATTGGATCATCTGCAAGAAGCAGTTCAACCGCACGCTTGGCATGAGCCAGACGACCGATGGCATTGATTCGAGGAGCCAACTGGAACGCCACGTGTGTTGACGTTACACCTTGCTTGCTGTTAGCCACATCAGCTAGTGCATGGATGCCTACGCTTGGAGACCGATTGATCTGACGCAAGCCTTCCTTAACGAAGA
>NZ_JALBUF010000048.1 GCF_022606465.1 Sulfoacidibacillus ferrooxidans | reverse complement strand
TGGAGACCTCCGAAAAAGTCAAGATAAAACGCCGATAGATGTCCATATATATCTATATATAGTGTATAATAGAAATATAGAATCGTTTGGGAGGTATCTTCGATGCTTCGTAAAGATAACGGGAAACAAATCTCTGGTTTTGATCAATATTATTATGACAAGGTGATCCCTCAACATCATTTATTACGGAATATCGCTCAGCACATTGATTTTTCTTTTATTCGAAACTTGTTAGCCGATCAATACTCTGCTGACTATGGCCGTCCTGCTGAAGATCCAGTGTTTCTTTTCAAAATTTGTCTTTTAGAATATCTATATACTCTTTCCGATGTTCAAGTGATTAGTCATATTCAAGTGAACTTGGCTTATCGATGGTTTTTAGATTTGAACATAGACGATGAATTACCAGATGATAGTACGATTAGTTATTTTCGTGTGAAACGTGTTGGATTGGAGAAATTCCAGGATATCTTTAAGCGTTTAGTGGATCAGTGCATCGAACATGGATTCATATCGGCTACGTCTAAACGATCGATTATGGATTCCACCCATATCATTGCCGACGTTGCTATCCCCACATGGCTTTCTCTGGTTCGGCAAGCATATAGGAGGGTTCTTATCGATGTAAGCTCAATCAATCAGGAGATATCCCAAAAGTTTGAACAACGAATGATTGATCTCTGGGAGGAACTCAAAGGGAAAACTCGAGACGAGAAATTACCAGTGATCCTCCAACTTGCCAGTGAGCTCGTGGACATCGCGGAGCCGCTGTTACACGAAGAAAAGCAACCGAACGAAGCTCTCGTTACCCTCAAGAAAGTCATTTCTGATCGTGATGAGGATGCTACCGATCGCCTCATCAGCGTTGTGGACACCCATGCGCGTACGGGACACAAATCAGATATGCGCAAAATCCAAGGTTATAAGGACCATATCATGATCGATGAAGAAACCGAAATCATCACAGCAGTAAAGGTAACTCCGGCCAACGCCGAAGATGGCGATCAACTGATCGACCTCATCAAACAATTTCAAGATCATTATGGATTCTTGCCTAAAGAACTTTCGGCTGATAAAGGGTACTGGTTCGGAAAAAACCTTCGCTTTCTCCAAGAAAATAATATGATTGGTCATATAAGCTGGATGAAAACGAAACAACAGGTGTCCGGTCTATTTACTCCTGAACACTTTCATTTTGACCTAGAAAATATGCAAGTAACTTGTCCCAACGGTATCGTTAGCCATTCTTACAGAGATCGAACCAAGGCGAAAGAAGATCGGGCCGGATATGAATTTCGATTTACCAAAACTCAGTGCCAAGATTGCCCGTTAAGAGCGCAATGTACAACAAGTAAAAGTATCCGCAATGTATTTATCAGCGATTATTACGCTGAATTTCAACAAGCACGTGAACACTATAAAACAGATGAGTATAAGGAAGCTAGGAAAAGTCGATGGTTAATTGAGCGTCGCCATGCAGATAAAGTACGGAACCACGGTCTCAGACGCAGCCGCTATCGCGGTTTAGAGAGAGCCTATATCCATGCATTGATGAGCACAATTGCTTCTAACGTTAAGAGAATGACTAAGCTAATCATGGAAAAACGAAAACAGGAGCGGTCTGCCCTTTTGGTTACTTCATGATAAAAAAATGAATAGAATATGCATCTGTGATCAAGCTTATAGTCTCAAAAGTGATCAAATAGAGTTACATTCGATAAAAAATATTGATTATACCCCACTTTTTCAGAGGTCTCCC
>NZ_JALBUF010000047.1 GCF_022606465.1 Sulfoacidibacillus ferrooxidans | reverse complement strand
ATTGACGACTATCCGTTCCGCTGACGATGCCCATTCCATCGGCATGGGCGATCGGCTCCCCTTTTTGCGTATGACGAGCCGCCATGACATCTTCAAAACTCTGTCCATGCGCAAGGGCGCTAGCGACTGTTTCTGGATTTTTGTGCAAATGATGCATAGCAGCACCAGCGAATCGTTGATCAACTGCTCGAAACGCCCCTTTTCCTAGTTGCTTGGGGACAAAGGAAGCCGCCTTGATCGAAGCCCCTGCCACTTTGTCGGTGGCATATCCGGCGACAGCGCCTGCGGCAAGACCGCCTAAGAGATCATTGCCCATCATCGGAGCTCGAAACTCTTGTGCCACGACGTCAACGAACTTGCGCACATAGGCACCAGCTGCAAGAAATCCTACGACTCCTGCAATGGAGGTGAAGATATCGCCTAGCCCTACAGCCGAGGAGGAAGAAGCCCCCGTGATATTCACCATGCCCATCGCTAAGGAGTACACCAGGGATTGACCGAGAGGCACGAGCATCTGAAAGATCCACTCCGTCCACCAGAGTTTGAAGATCCCTTTGGTTTTCTCGTTGGCATAACTCGCCATGGCGAACGGGAAGAGGATGACCCACACATCCAAAAAGATACCCCGGAATTTATACAAGATGTTGATGAAGAATCCCATCAGCACAGAGATAAACTGAACGATGTCGTGAAAAAGAACCGTAGCTGGGTTGGATGATGGATCGACGCCTTTGGATCCAATGGTGAATACACTGAGTGAATTGGCGCCAGAAAGAGAGAAAAGTCCAGCACACATGTCCCACGATAATTGAGTGATGGCTACCGCCAGATAGGGCCCTGCAAATAGAAACAACACAGCCACGGCCCATCCGACGATCTCGTTTTTCAGTCGATCCCGTTGAATCGAGCTGTTATTGGCACGTGCGATGTTAGCCGCTCCGATGTAGGCTGCAAAGACCATGAAAGCGTAGGCTAACCACACGAACACTTGGATAAACGGTTGCATCACGATGGCGTTATGACCGTTTGGAATTACGTCAAAAAAATTGCCGGTACCAAAGGCAAGGTGAGGATTAGACATCAGATTGCCAAGCACCACTTGAGGGACGTTCGATCCCATCGCGATCAGTAGTGCGGAGATCATACTCAAAAAACTGCCGATAAAGCCCACAATCAAGCTTCCAAACCAATTCAAGTTTCCACCTCCACTTCCATGTGTGCTTGATACCGTCGATCCGTTGGTGCTTGATGGCGTCGTCGATGAAACCTGTTGTGATGCCGATGATGGTACGGATGGTAGCGGCTGAGTTCCGGTAGTTGTGGTGTCTGTACCAGGCGCTGTTGTGCTCGTTGATTGGCTGTTCACTTGAATCGATTGTTGACCTGTGGTTTTGGCGTACTGATTGGCCACTTGTCCGATATAACTATTCAAATTCGTTTGAGCAAAACTATGCGATAGCACGACTAAGACGACGAAGGCGGTAACAAAGGCAAAGGTGGTCATCCAACGGTTGACAGTTTTCAACGATGACCCCCCTAGCTCACTTGTCGTAGAAGCTGTGCTTCAGACACGACAAAACGTGTATTGAAGAGGCGGAATTCAAAGTCTGCGGTTGTGAACTGGTTGTAAAAGACTTCTTCTCCGACGCTCCATCGACCCTGACCACGCGTGAAACTCATGAGATCCTCAAATTCACGCTCTTCGATTTGAAAGATATCCATGATGGCCTTTTTGTCGTTTTTGTCTTGTTTGAGAAGGA
>NZ_JALBUF010000046.1 GCF_022606465.1 Sulfoacidibacillus ferrooxidans | reverse complement strand
TGATTCATGTTCGTGGCTAATCCCGAAATCCCCATGCTGTCTGGTACAGTGACGGTATGCACATCTTGTGCTGTGACCGTTTCATAAGGTGCCAGATACTTCGACGTCACGACGATCGTTTCGGTATGGGAGATTTGACTCAGAAGCACCACAGCTACCACACCAGCGGCTACAGCAGACGCCATGCCTACATACGCTAAGGCGCTGCTTTTTTTCGCTCGTATGGGTTTTCTGACTCTTTTCACGCGTCTTGTGGTTTCGATCCCACAGCCAAGCGCTAACGCTTGTATCGTACCTTGCGTCTTTTTCCCCCCGGTCATGGGCAGCTGATGGATCAGTTGTTTGTACAGCAAGCGATCATAGCCAAGCACAAAGAGGGAGTCAAACCGTTCTGTAAGGACGTGCAGTACCTTTTTTTGTTCCGACGTTTGGCTAGCCACACTGACGATCGGAAGAATCCGTCTGGCATCTCCTTTGACGTTGAGTACGGCATCGTATCCATCCAGATAGGCACGAATGGAAGAAAAATTAGACGTCATGACATAGATCACACGATGAGAAAGCGTCAACAGGGTTTCTGTTTGTGGTGTCCATTCCGGTCCTGCGTCGATCAGTACCACATCCATGTGTGCCGCCAGATGGTAGATGATTTTTTTCACCGTCGCCTCATCTTGCTTGGTGTTTTCCTGTCCACTGCTTGGGAGCAAAAAGAGGTGATCTCCCGCTTGCACCAATGAATGTTTCACCATGCGTTCATCCATGTGTGTCGGCAGTTTGGCCCATTCACGCAAGCTCACATGAGCTTGTACCCCGTAGCGATGGGCGAGATCACCCGACACATCAAAGTCAACCACGGCGACATCAAGACCGGATGCTGCAAACTGATTGGCTAGCAAACTCACGATCGTACTTTTCCCAATGTGACCTTTTCTGCCGTGGACAAACAAAATGCGTGCCCGAGTTTGTTGACCTAGTGCATCAATTTCTTCTTGATTGTTTTCGATTCCCATGGTATAGGTTTGTTTTCGCTTGAGTCTCCCGGACTCCCCCAGGATTTTTTGTAACTCAGTCGGTGCACTTTGTTGGACGGCAGTCGCTGTAGACTTCCCCCACATGGTGAGATACGTAAACGACAACGGATACGTCACGATGTCCACGGCATCAAGATCCTGTGCCCGATCCCTCGCGTCAGGGGTTCGTGCATCCACCACACAAACGACAGGCGCCTTGACTCCACGTTGACGCAAGCGGTGGATCGTTTGCGCACTCCAATCGCTCCCCACAAGGATGATCTCGATCGCTTGACCATCAAGGGAGGACAACTGATCTTCGCGAAACACGCCATGAAGACTGATCCCGTGTTCTCGCGCTGCACCTTGTGACTCTTCGATGCGCTGTTGGTTATACTCCAGAAACACCCACATCAAATTCCACCTCCTTGCCTACCGATTTCACCTGAACCAAGTGCTCCACTTTTTGCATCAAGTGATCAAAATGCCGTGCAAATGATGGATCCAAGGTCACTAAGGGCTTTCGCAAGAACTGAGCCGCCACATGGCGTGGATCATGTGGAATCAAGACGATCGCATCGACGATGGTGTCCACCGCAGGCATGGGATCGTTGATTCCGTGATGATTGATGATCCACGTCGAGGCTTGTCCCATGCGTACGTCTTGCCAGTGAGCGATTCGCAAAGCATCGGCAAAGGTGACGATACACGTTAGATCGGCCGGTTTCTCATGAGCGAGAAGATCGATCACCACCCGATAGCCTGTCGGCTCTTTCGTGTACACATGACACGATTCAGGTGCAGCCCATGCCGATAACGGTTGCATGTCTGTATCCACAATCGCCGTTGACCAATTGCGCGCTTGGCAAAGTGCCGCTAGATTCCA
>NZ_JALBUF010000045.1 GCF_022606465.1 Sulfoacidibacillus ferrooxidans | reverse complement strand
TCCACATCTTGTGCTTCAGGAACTGCAAGCCAGCGGTCTACTTCCGCTTTGACTTGATTTCCCTCTTCGATGAGTGACTTCATGTGCTTAGTAATAGCGGCATTGTGAGACTCTACTTTGATGCGAATCTCCTGCACCTTCGCTGGCTGTAAGGGTTGCCCACAAGTTGGACATGTGTCCTCCAGCGTTTGCAAACTACTTTTGAGTGCTTCGTATGATGCCCTCAACGATTTTTTTCGTGCTTCAAGCTGTGCAATCATGGTAGGCCGTTGTTTGGACTCACCAGTTGTACTAGCCAAAGCCTCTTTGTCCTGTACGTATTGTTGACGTCGAACATCATTGATGCGTTTGTTCGGCTTTTGAGGAGGCACACTTGCAAGTAAACTCGCTGCCATGCTCCTTTGGCCTTCTAAATTTTTTATTTCATCTTGTTGGGTCCGAAGCTCTTTCCGGTATTTATCCAGCAGTAAAGCTACTGAATCTAGTCCTCCAAGCATCGGAAACGATGAAATAGCTTCTCGCTCTTTGGCTGTTAGAGACACAAGCACAGCGGATCGATCCACATCGTGAATACACTTTCCAATGACGGTACGCGCATCCTTGGGTTCGAGCTGGCTAAAGTAGCCAGGATAGAACATCGAAAGGAAGTCACGCACTTCACCAAACAGGGTAGGCACGATTCCACGATCATCTTTGTGGCCGTTAACAAGCAAAGCGTTGAGCTTCCCTTTGATACGAGAAATACTCATGACCTCACCTGCATCTGTCACGCAGTCGATCGTCACGGACATGTCCTTTTTTCCCAAGCGCAAAAGCTTTTGATCTTGCTTACTGACACCTGTGATATCTGTGCCAAATAAACACCATACCATCGCTTCTGCAATCGTTGTTTTCCCTGTTCCGTTTTTGCCCATCACAACCGTTTGGTTGTGAAAGGTATAGGTTTGTTGCTCATAATTTTTAAAGTTAGCCATTGTTATTTGTTTAATGTTCATATCGGAACCCCTCCAATGGTTGGTTTGAATCACAAGCCACGGAGTCCCGTGCAGGCTTGTGTGAATCCCGCACGGTGGGAATGAATGATATGGTGTAGCTATTTTCTTTGACTACCTCTGATTAAAGATCGAATCAAAAAGGCAGATCGTCAACATTGATAGAAGTATTCACATCCTCAAACGGATCCTCATCCCACTTGTTTGTGGGTTGTGATGCTTGTGCCTGAGTGATGGGTACGGGTTTTGAATGACTCGTCGCCCCATCCTCATGCGGCTTGTCCAGAAAGCGAACGTTTTGCGCGATCACTTCGGGAACTCGATGTTTTTGTCCATCTTTTTCATATTGTCGAATCTGTAGCGTACCATCGACTGCGGCTAAACGTCCTTTTCCAAGGTATTGAGCGCACAATTCGCCGAGTTTTTGCCATACGACAATATTGATAAAGTCCGTTTCGCGTTCTCCAGCCTGATTCGCACGTTGGCGTTCGACCGCTAAGGTGAACGAAGCAACCGCAGTACCAGAATTGGTGTAGCGCAGTTCGGGATCTTTTGTCAGACGACCAATTAAAATGACTTTGTTTAGCATGAGTAACTCCACCTTTGTTTTGTTTTTTTAGGCAGGCACGATCATTTCAAGTTCGACACGTCCCGGCCAGCGAATGGAAGGCATCGTCTTAAACCATACAGCAATGCCCTCTTGGAAAATTTTCGTGTCTTCGATAACGGTTAGATTATCCGTTATCGCCTCTATCACTTCGCCACTTGGTTGCAGTAAGCGTATCTTGGCAACCAAATCATGCGATCCTTTTTTGCTTTTCACTTCTCGTCCTGCATAAGCTGCACGCGAATATTCTTCCGTATCGCTGATGAAAGACTCTGGTTCTTCTGATGGTACTGCGTCTACCATATTGTTCTCCACGTACAAATCTTCCGGAAGCTCATCGAGCTGTACAGGTTCAACAGCCGGTGCAAAGGCCGCTGAAATCATCGGCGCTTGCTGGATGAAATCCATGAGTTTCATATTCTCGATTTTGAGGTCAAGAATATAGACCGTTTTTGTTTTTCCTCCAGGCGCTACCACCTTGGGTACAAGTCGCAGTGTCAAGGGAATCATTTTAATCCGTCCACCCGTTAAGGCTCGGATCATCGCAATGGATGAGTTGAGGTTGACGGTCGTATGAAACGACGTGCTGTCAATCTGCCAAACTCCTATTCCCTCCACTTCTGGAAGGAAGAATTGGAGTCTACCTAGCTCCTTGCATTGTCCTGCTTGATACACGGGACAATCTTTATAGGCGCAGGTGATTTTCTCGTATCCTCCACTTTCTTGCAAACGGTCAGCGGTGTATCCGTCGCCTTTGCAAAACAACTTCGAAAGAGGCGGTTTCCCTTTGTACGAGCTTAGATATTGTGG
>NZ_JALBUF010000044.1 GCF_022606465.1 Sulfoacidibacillus ferrooxidans | reverse complement strand
CTTGACCATTTATCCGACAAGTCGGCCACGTTCTCAAGATGTGCTGCAAGGGCTGTGGTCTGCACACTTAGCCGATCCGCAGGCATGTACGTACGCATTTCCGATCGATCCAATCGACCTTCTAACAAGAGTGCATGCGCACGTTTGGCCATGTTGCGCTGAAATTGAGTGACTTCATACGAATTCTCGTAGACGTAGTGAAGCACCTTGCAGTTTTGCGTTTGACCAATCCGCCAAGAACGACGACTGGCTTGTCGCATCGTAGCGATCTTGTCCGTTTGTTGGTAAAAAATAAGCGTAGGAAAATCAAGCAAATCAACGCCCACTTCCACCAACGAAACGTTCGTGACAATGACCTGCACGCCATCCTTGACTGCTTGTTCGATCCACTCAATACGATCATCTGCAGATACAGACGAGCGCATGACGCGTACAGGAATGTCTTCTGTTTCAAGCACATCGACTAACCGTCGGTCCTGTGCATACTCTCCGCTATAGGTCACATACACCATCACACGACGATGCTGGGCCAACTCCGCTTTCACATCGGCGATCAATTGCCGTTCTTTAGCAGAAGGTGATCCATCCGATACAAAGAAGTTGCTGACCTCATGCGCTTCAATCTCCAACTGTGGCTGATTGGCCACATTGATCACTGAAGGGATGAAACTCGCGTAGGCTCCCGTGTTCCCGAGCATATAGAGTTGTTTGCATTTTTCATCCAACATGGAATGGAAGTGCCGATACGACTCCAGATGCTCTTCATCCATCTGCACAAACACCGGTTTTTCTTCGATCTTGACCAAGGGTAATCCCAAATCGCCGAGTTCGAGAAAAGCGGTTTTATCGGCTAGATGATTGACAAAAAGTTGAGGAGAAAGTCCCGGCAACTCTTTTGTTTGTTTGGATTTCACCTTGCCGCGTGTGTTTCCGCCTGCATTGGATATTTCGTCTTCGTATCGGATCACTTCTTCTAATACTCCGTATCGCTGCACGAAACGTGAAGAAGAATTGTGATCGAATCCTTCTGCTTGTAGTCGAGAAAAATCCGTTCGTGCAAGGATGGCAAACAAGGAGCTTGCTTTACCGTCTGAGAGCGTACCCGTTAATCCGAGTACACGCTTGGAGGCGGTGACCAAACTACCCATTGCTACGCCTTGTCCCGACTCGTTTTTGTATTGTTGCAGTTCATCGACGATCAGCAGATCCATGTATCCTTTGAGGTATCGTTGGATGAGCCAAGCGGGTTCCATCCGGCGATGTTTCATTTTCCCGGTTTCCCCTGCTTGTGGATCAGCAAAACGAGTCAATGTGGCCTCGCAATGCGCACAATGGATGATTCTTTTAGCTTCGCGAAAAGGAATCCCTTTCGTCATGGCTTGTGTAGATGCGTCACCTAAAGCCCATCGGCTCCACGTGATTTGTTGTGCATCTAAGTCCTCGTTGTTTCCTTCCTCGTTTTCAAGTGCGATCGCCAATTCCCCACAATGTGGGCAGTGCCAGTCATACTGTGTCGTGCCTCTGACCCGTCGCCAATGTAAAGTAGGTAATCGTTTGACACCTAGTTTGGCGGCATCTTTGCCCATCAACACGAATTCAAGACCGTTTGTTTTTTTAAATTTATTTCTGCGAACCTCATCGATCCAAGCTACCGTATCATGCCAATTCTCTAGCACACGAATCTTGGCGTCTGGCAATGTCGCTTTGATTTCATCTCGGACCCATTTAGGAATGGTCACACCAGGTGCGAGAACAAAGCTCACAAAGCCTTGTTTTCCGCTTGTTTTCGCACGTTGCCATAGAACGTTAGCTACGCCCAGTGCTTGAATCGTTTTCCCTGTGCCCATATCCGAAATGGAGAACACCGCTTTTTTTCCGTGATCCATGCCGTTAATCAACGCTTGGATCGTGTGTGCTTGTGCAGGAAACGGTACGCGTTGCATGGTGGCCAGTGCCTTCTCAAGCGGTCGATCCAAATCATGAAGTGGTTCAACAACTTCTTCGATTTGAGTCGCCAAATGTGGGGCATACTCTGCCAAATACGACGTGGTATCCGTTATGTCTTCCGTGATCGCGGGTGCATCCGTCACACCTTCTGGAATATTCAAAATCCCCTGTTGGATCAACCGAGACACGATTTCTTGCATACGCCGATCGGTGAGCTGATCGGAGAGCGTGATCGCCTGTAAATCTCGCCAGACATCCACGTCTGGATCCGTCCACACATCCAGCGTTGTAAGTAAACGTTCCTTTTGTAGTTCTGCATAGATCGCCTGAAACCACTCTGGAAGATGAGGAAAAGCAAATTCATCGAGTAACACATCCCCCAAGCGTGAAACAAGATCTCCGTCTGGTGCTAAGAGGATGCGATTCCCTTTGATTTTTTGCCGTTCCAATTCTTCTCGTTGCTCCATCACGCGTTTGTGCACGATCATCGCGTGTGTGCTACTTTCAGCACCCTTTTTCCCGTTGTTTGTGCGAAAGAACCGATAGGCTCCACCTGTATCGCAGGTCATTGGTTTCTTTTGCCACGTAGCCATCTGCGCATCCCCGTAGCGAACAGGTCTCCCTGTGGCTATCTTCGCGGATATCGCTTTCGCAGCGCTATCTACATCAATGATTCCAGCGGCTATGATCCTTGGTTTTTGCTGTCCTGGGATCTGTTCTGAAACCATGAGATGACATTTAGCTGTGATGTTCTCATAGGGCGAACTACATGTGATTTCTTTCATGAATGAACCACTCCTCGCGGGTTTGATCTAGATCTCCCCCGCGATTCACGCGAGGGAGTGTTGCTGCTCGCGTGAACGAGTGTTGCTTATTCGAGTTCGGTGATGCGACCATCTGCGCTGTATAAGCGAATGGCCGTTTTGTACACTTCCGTCCGAATTTCCTTGGTCGGATCGTTTTCGTCGATGACTGATTCGATCGTTTTTTTCGTGACACCGACGACTAGATGTCGGTTGTCTCCGATACCCACTGCCGAATTAAGAGCACCTGCAGCCATTAACGTCGCCATATGCGTGCGTCGAAACGGCAGTAAAGGCGTAGATAAGGATGCGTGTGACGATGTGCTTCCCATCATCTTCTCCACGGTGCTAAAGACAGGTGAGTGTGTCACGTCTTGCCTAAGTTCCTCTACATCAGCGATTGCCGCACGAAACATCGGCTCATCGTTTGATGCCACAGGGATCATATAGGGTTGATCGACAAACTCTTCGAGTGAAGCTAGGGCGTCTTTGTCTCCTTTGCCGATCTCGACAAGCTGCTTGAGCATGTGTTTATCGCTCGCATCGCCTGCACCAATAGGACCGGAACGGCGAATACCCACGATCACCACTTGCTTGTACAC
>NZ_JALBUF010000043.1 GCF_022606465.1 Sulfoacidibacillus ferrooxidans | reverse complement strand
TCGATCATTTAGCGGCGATGTTGCCAAGTGATGATGATGAAATGGTTCATCTCGTGCTTATAGACAATCACGTGACAGCCAGTTGGAATGATGGGGGAACAAGTTTTCGGATTCAAGCGATTGATGCAAAGTTCCCTGATATGACGAAGATCTGGCCTACACGATTTGCTGCACACTATACAGTCAAACGTGCTGTGCTCATGGAGACTCTAGAGCGTGTGCTCATCATTAGCCACGGGACAGACAATCAAATCGCACATTTCGAGGCGAACGATGGACAGTTGAAGCTCCGATCACAGGATCCTGTGGTGGGGAAAGTGGAGGACTCGGTGGAAGCGACCATTCAAGGAGAAGCATTTCACCTTGGGTTTAACGTTCGATTCATGATCGAGGCCATCAAGTCGATGGACGGAGATACGATCACGATTAAGCCAACGGGTCCATCGAGTCCCATTCAGTTAGAATCGGACAACCCCAACCAAAAAGCGATTGTGCTTCCGGTTCGGGTGGCATCTGCAAGCAATCAAACCGCCTAATCCAAGAACGCCTACCCATGCTAGGGGATCAACACTCTCCCCGGCATGGCCAGTGGGGAGAGTCAATCAAACCACTGGAGGTATGAAAAATGGATCAACAACACTTGGTGTTTAGCAATCATGGCAAAGTGGTCACTGATAGCTTAACCGTGGCGAATGTATTTGAGAAAAGACACGACAATGTCATAAGAGACATTAGGAATATTATTGCAAATATCGACAGTGAATGGGGTGTCCTCAATTTTGAGGATACCACCTACACTAAGCAACAGAACGGTCAAACATACCAAAAATACCTGATGACTGAAGATGGATTTACACTCTTAGCCATGGGCTATACAGGTAAAGACGCCATGCATTTTAAGGTGGCGTACATCAAAGAATTTCGTCGGATGCAACAGGAATTAGCGCATCAACAAGAGGTTTTTTCGTATATGATCGCTGATCCTATCGAACGCGCAGAGAAATGGATTGAAGAAGAACGTGAACGTCAATCACTCCAAGCGCAAAAAATGATGCTAGAACAACGCATAGCAGAATATGAACCGAAGTTGACCTATGTCGATCAGATACTCGAGTCCACCAACACCGTCACGATTTCGCAAATAGCGAAAGACTACGGACTTTCTGGTCAAAAGTTGAATGACATTCTTCATAGGGAAAAGGTTCAGTACAAAATCAACGATCAATGGCTCCTCTACCAAGAGCATGTCGGGATGGGCTATACCAAGTCGAAAACGACGGAGTACCTCAACAGTAAAGGTAGACACATGGCGAGAATGTCAACGGAATGGACGCAAAAGGGAAGGCTATTTATTCATCACCTTCTCTCCAAGCGTGACGTTGTTCCCGTCGTGGATCGAATGGATGACGATCGCCAAGAAGATCTCGTTCTTGTTGGAGATCTGCAACAACCTATTCAATAAGGATTCACCCTCTCGCGCAGGGAGAGAGTAACCAATCCCCGGCGCGAGCACGTGGGGATTGTACTAAAAACCACGGGGGTTATTCAATGAAATTAACTACACAAATAACAAAAAAAGATATCGCAAAAGAACTTTCTCTAATTGACAAGATGAACACTGTGAATGAACTGATCACGAAGAGAAATTATCATGAATTACAAGAACAATTCGGTAAATATATTGCAAACAAGGTGATTAATTTTGGTTTTTTGTTGGTTGTTGCCTGGTTTGCAGCTACTTTTAAATACCCATTTACTGAATCATCATGTGCCCGTGTAATTTTTTCTGCAGCGATTATCTTGAGTCTGATTGTTGGTGGGTATTTCACCATATTTTCAGTAACAAGACAGAAACAATTAATGGCAGCATGTGATCGTAGAATAGCTGAACTAGATAGGCTACGAAGTAGTAAACATCATAAGTAAGTGAAGTAGCATTCGACCTAACACACGAAAGGGGGTAGCCCTCGCGAAACTTGCGGGGGTTCCCCAGCAGGTTTCGTGCGGGCGAACATATGAACAAAAATGAGGCCATGGACAAGTTAGAGTCACATCTAAAAAGACTAATCGACAATGGGGAATGGGCTAACTTTCTCAAGTTTGCCGCATCTTTTCCCTCCTATTCCTTTCACAATCGGCTCATGATTTGGGCGCAAAATCCAGATGCAACGTATGTAGCCGGATTTAAAGAGTGGGGGAAAAAGGGTCGCTACGTCAAAAAAGGCGAGAAGGGGATGGCAATATTCGCTCCTCTCGTCAAAAAAGACAAAAACGAAGAGACGAAAAGCGTCATCTACGGATTTCGCACAGTATACGTCTTTGATATCGAGCAAACGGCTGGTGAGCCCTTGCCTGAAGCACCTGCAGTTCATCTCCTTCACCAAGAAGTCGATGAGCAGTTGCTACAACGCATGGTGGATTCGTGTCCGTTTCCTGTGCATGAATCATCGGATCTCAATGGTGCGAACGGGGCGTTTTATCACACGGATGGCCATATCGAGATTCTAGGCACCAATCCGATCGCGCAAAAGATCAAAACGCTCGCTCACGAGTGGGCGCATGGTCTATTGCATCATCGGTCGGGTTTGCCGCCTACGATCAAAGAAGTAGAAGCAGAATCTACCGCCTTCCTGGTATGCCAAGCGTTAGGTATCGATTCATCGGACTATACGTTTGGGTACTTGATCGGTTGGTCGGGTGACGATGCAGTGGAGATCTTGCGAGATTCCATGGGACGGATTCAACAAGCGTCCGATGCCATTATAGCGGCAATCAACAGCGTCGATACAACACATTCAGCTATCGCTAGTTAATCAACCGAATGAGGAGGTGAACCTTCCGTCTTGCACATCATGAGACGGAAGGCATTCGCCCCACCGCTCTTGTGGTAAGATGGAAGTAGACATGATAGAGCGGAAAAGGGGCGTGAATAGCGTCATGGATGAGGACGACAACATTCAACAACATTCAGTTATCGAAATGCCATGGGTTTTGATTAGCAATCAAATCCAACAAATGAATGAAAACGTAAATCAGCGTTTTACTTCAATCAATGAAAACGTAAATCAGCGTTTTACTTCAATCAATGAAAACATGAATCAACGCTTTACTTCAATGAATGAAAACGTGAATCTGCGTTTCAATGATCTGAATTCAAGAATGGATGCATTGGAAGCAGAAGTAAAAGAAATTAAACAAGCTCTTGCTAATACTGCAACAAAGGCTGAAGTGTTGGAAATGAAGCAGTCAATGCTTACAAAGCCAGGCTATTATGCAACGATCATTGGAACGGTCGTCATGTTAATCCTTGGCGCATTACTTAATCAACATATCCATTTTTTCTAAAATAGGAGGTGAACCCCTCTGTCTTGCAACAAGGAGACAGAGGGCCACCGCCTTCCGTCTCCTTGTTGTATGACACGGGAGACGAAGATGAGAATCGAACAAGAAGGCAAAATGGGCTATGTGCCTACACCAACTAGCCAAACGGACTTGATCAAGCGGTTGTTGCACGTCCCTGATGCACCTGTGCGCATGCTAGATCCGTGCGCAGGTGAAGGAGAGGCGTTAAGTCGGTTAGCCAAGGGCACACAGGCGGTCACCTACGGGATTGAGCTAGACGGCGCCCGAGCTAAACAAGCGTCCGCTGTCCTCGATCACGTAAAACACGTGGCGATTGAACACGCCAGGATCGACAAACAAGCGTTTGGCCTGATGTGGCTCAATCCACCGTATGATCGAGCGACAAAAGATACAGAGGGTCAGTCTGATCGCAAGGAGATTATTTTCCTGCGTATGACGTCTCGGTATCTAGTGAGCC
>NZ_JALBUF010000042.1 GCF_022606465.1 Sulfoacidibacillus ferrooxidans | reverse complement strand
ACAAAAGACAACATGGTATTTACAATCAAACGTGACATTGTGGTTTGAATCAACATCTCTACTCATGACGAATCACCACAAATAGTATAGCGCAAAACATTAGATACAACAACGTTATCTATTGTTTATTTGGAGGAAAAAGAAAAGATTCGCCTGACGGCGAGCGCCTTATATCCCCATAGATGAATCAAGGGGTTTTACGGCGCTTTTGATAAAGCCCCAAAACGTTGAATTACATAAGCAGACATGATATTTTTATATTAACCTAACCATTAGCGGTCACAGAAAACAGGGGGTCATTCTGTCATGGTTGTTCGCAAAGACGATTTGTATAACCTTATTGAACGTCTCCAGGAACCCGATCAAAAAACGGCCTTTGATTTTCTTCAGTATTTAGTGGAACGCTCGAATAAAAAGCCTTTGAGTTGGGAAGAGATCGACAGACTAAAACCCGACGACGAGCCATTAAGTGAAGAAGAGCTTCGCCAGTTAAACAGTGATGCAGGGTATGTATCAGGGGAGGCGGCCAAGCGTGAGTTCGGGCTACAAGTTGACTTACCATAAGGAAGCTGTGAAATACATCGCGAAACAAGAAAAGGCCGTTCAAGAGCGAATTGTACAAGGACTATCAGGCTTACTTAACGATCCGCCTACCGGAGACATCAAACAGATGAAGGGGTACAACGGCTTGTATCGGCTACGGATCGGGACAATTCGAGTACTCTTTGAAATTAGTCGTGATGAGAAAGTGGTATACATACGTGTCATTGATACTCGTGGTGGAATTTATAAATAGGCTTTTAATTAGCAACAAACAGGCATTGTTTATAACAATCTTTGGACTGGCGCTCTCGTCAACTTAAACTGATTTACAACCCCGATTATACCCTCAAATAGTAAATAATCGTAACCTAATCGCCTCCATCTAATAATTACATCTATGTGCCTAAAAAGATGAAACGCTGTGCTTGTTCATCGCTCAATCATGAGCACCCCCACACTAAACAGAATGTCTGCGACAAAGACTAACACGCCAACTGGAATTAATTTTGCGTTTTCTTCATCTACATATCGTCTGCTGACCCTCTGCAACCACGTTTTTAGAAGGGGTGCAAGAAGAAATCCTAGCGCAAAGAGGAGGAGAGCAGGAACAAGTCCTCCTCCTGCCCCAAGCGCCATACCCATCTTCCAGTCGCCACCGCCAAGCCATCCAAGGAGTCCGGGGATGAACAATAGTACGCCCATGCCTACAAGCCCGATGATCGAAGGCTCCAAATGATGTTGGACCCCGTTATAAAAAAGAAAAAATGCAATCCACGGTAGCGTCCACCAATCTCGAATGAGACGAGTCGTGAGATCTTGATAAGCGACTACTGCTAAAAAAATGAACACGACACCTACTTCTATATTAATGCCCATATGCAATTTTCACAGGTTCCCATGTTTCTGTCGGCACATTGACGTACCCATACACTGGACGCGCTACGTATCCATAGATTCTACGATCCACGTACCCATATACAGGTTTTGATACGTATCCATACACTGGGATGGTACTTTCTGTGTAGGTGGGTTCATATTCTCCATAGGGTGTACACGCTTGTTCTTGCGTGTACGTTACAGTCGTTGTATACGGAGGACCATAATGACTTGGTACGCCATGACCATCACTTCCACCGACCCAATGCCAAGGATAATACTTAGCATGAGATGTGAAATGAGGCACTTGTATCGTGCGGCAATGCGTTCCCACCAACACCCAATGCATGCCTGTTTGCTTTTCTACGGTCGTCGTTCCCACTTGTTCAACCTGTTGTGTCGTTCCTGTTTGCTCATAGACCGTTTGCGTTCTGATCAACTGACGAACATCTTGTGTTCCAGTCTGCTCATAGGTTGATACATAGCTTGTTGTCGTATAGCCACCGGTAATCGACACCGGTTGACTTTGTGCAATTGTTTGGGCGAAAGCGAGAGGAGCTACTAAAAAAGGAGCCATCACAATCGCACCGATGACCCATTGTTTTGTCATGGTTTTTACCTACCTTCCAGTGACGACTTGTGCAATAAATTGTTGGGTTTGATCTTGTAGAGCTGTGATCGTGGTCGATACGCGTTCACCTGATGTTGCAGAGGCAAGGACTTGTCCTGTTGTTTGATTGACGATTTCTAACACATAAGGGCTTACGATCGGTTGATTCACCGCAGCGGTCAGTGTTACTGCGTTATTGTCCGTATCTGCATTAGCTGTTAGCTGAACGGTATACGCCGGTTCGACCGTGATCGATGTTTGATGAGATACGCCATCAGCACCCATTGTCAAAGGACACGTACCCACAGTACTCCCGCTTACGCTAAAAGTTAGTTGTCCTTGCGCATTGGTCAGTCCATTCTCACCACCAAAGGATGTGCCAGAGATTTCACTTCCCGTCATGGATAATCCCGATGCAGGCTGAATCCACACAAACTGATGGGCTAGAGGCTCTCCTTGAAAGGACACTGAATCGACGACTTGCTCACTTTGTCCTGCAATCAACGCGCTGACTGCTTGAACCGTCACATCAGGCATGGACGCCGAGCTAGGATAGGTTGACGACTCTTGCATCACAGGGCGTCCTGTAGGCGTGATGGTCATGTTCACTTGATCACCTGGTCGGAACACCCAGTAGGGATGACCATCTGAAAAAGTCGTTGGATCACCCTCGCCATACCCACTGCTAAAAGAAAACACCACCTGATTCGGCGTCCACGACTGTACCACGGGCACGACGGAGGATCCATTTTTGTTAAACACCCATCCCTGTGTTGCATCTCCACCTGAAATCGTGCCTCCACTTCCTAGCTCTGATCCTTGGATCGTCACCACAGGAGGAAATACACTCGTGTTCCAGACTACATCCGAAACGGTAGGATCATCATTCCCAGGTAAAACAGGTGTCCCTGTTTCGTTCGCATAGGTTAACGAAGAAGCCATGCTACTCGTTGACGTGGTTCCAGACGTTCCATTCTCGCAGTTGTTCCATAACTTGCAATCTAGGCTTTGATTGCTGATCACCGCTTTGTCTGCCCCTTGATTCACGGCAATCCATCCCACAGGGACGATCCCAACCAATAACACGCCAAGCGTTAATCCGCCATACATGAGCATGCGCATCTCTTTTTCCATCTGCATTCTCCTTTCGCTTACGACATGGACGCTTGGTCGCTCGATGTCACTGACATGGGAATCGCCAGATCATGCGTCAACACGGGCAACACCGCAAGCAGATGGTTGAGCAAGACAGGCTCATACTCAGCTGTCGCCGTGATCACCACTTGATTCTGTACATAGCCGACTTGACTCTGTACATCGGAAAATAGACCACCTTGTTCTAAGTCATTGAGTTGCAAGTCCCAATTCGTTTGCGCTGCGCTCACAGAAGGTGCCACTTGGAGCATGAAACCACCCTGATACATGCCAAACGTGGGTGTGGCGGACGTGGTCGTTGTTTGTGTGACTTGTGACTGCCCTGCATACGCAGCACGATTGACCGCGTTTTGGAGCGTCTCATATCCCATAACCGCCGTCCCTGCCCAAAAAAGCACAGGGAGCAAAACAGCAGATAGGGCCACGTTGAGCCACGAAAACCCTAAAGGTTCAAAGAAACCGCCGCGTTCCTCTTGCCAAAACCTGTTCATGCGCCATCACCCGTATACTGTGTTTCGTTATAGTAGGTTGCTGTTTCTTGTATAGGAATCGTCGCAGCAAGAGGTTGACCACCGATCAGCGTGAACGCACGATCAAAGGGAAGTGGCACGTTGTATGTGATGGAAACGGTAGTTTCAGGCGTTTGCGATCCGGTTTGCACATTGTATCCTGTACCGCTTTGCACGTTTTGAACGGTGAATAAGGTTTGTCCATCCCAGGTAACAGGCAAGTTCGCACTCGCTAAGTCTTGCGTGATTTCT
>NZ_JALBUF010000041.1 GCF_022606465.1 Sulfoacidibacillus ferrooxidans | reverse complement strand
CCTGTACAATTCCAATCAATGTATTTCAAAAAAGCGAACAAAAAGGCAAGCTAAATCCAAGGTGCAATCCGTCAGACTGTTTTGATATTCTTTGTTCGGTGTGTCCACCATATTGACTTAATACCACACCTGCTCGCTAAACTCACCGTCCTCGTCCTGCCAGAAGATGATTCGGCGCTTATGAAATTCAAGCAGCGGTGCGGAGAAGCGTTCTGCAAGCCTGATTTTTATCGTGTCTGACAGCATACGATCCTCCTATATCTTCGCCAGAACGTCTGCGAATACTTCATAGTTTTTCTTAACGCCGTCGTCGAGGTCAATATCGATGTTCCTATCGGCGAGGTGGTGAACCTTTTCCTCGAAGACACCAATTTCCCGTGACTGTTCCGTCAGCTTATCCTGCTGCTTCAAGAGCCGTGCGCGTTCGGCGCCTGTCGCTGTATTCAGAGCTGTAGCGATGTGGAGAAGCTGTGTGCGGTAACGCTCCTGCTGCTCGTGGACGTAATCTGTCCGCAGCTTGGCGAGCAAGTCCCGTGAATAACGGTGCAGGTAGATAAGAGCCTTAAAGCCGTTCTTCTTCCCGCTGCTAAAGAGCCAGTATATAGGCCGTTTTTGATAGATCTTGCAATGGTCGGCGTAAAAGCCGTTCAGGAAGTAGTTCCGAATGACCTCCCGCGTGGTACCCCGTCCACCGAGCACATCAGCGATGAATTTTAGATTTTCTTCTAGCGTATCGGCACCGTAGACGGTCCTTACAAACTCGACAAATCGCCCCACAATATCGTCATCGAAATACTCGTCGTCACCTATGGGGAGAATATTGTCCTTGTCGGGGATAAACGTGTGATATTTGCCTGCATCCCATTCGCCGCCGGCATAGGCAAGTCCCTCTGCATCAAGCGAGTATCGCCCGAACATACAGCCCACGGCATAGCTGATAAGGCTGCGAATCTCGCGCCCCAAATCGGCGCGGCGCACCGTTACGTCCTTATCCTCAACCTCAGGGGTGAGTTCTTCATGCAAACCGTAGATGTCGATGAAGATACGGTTGAGTTCTTCCTCGTTGGCTTTGAGCGTGTCGAATCGCTCCGCCGCTTCGTGTTCCCACTTGGCAAATGCCATCGCAACAGTTCGCTCGCCGCAGTTGAGCGGGTGACGGGCGAAGTCCCATGAATTTTCAAAAAAATCCCAATCATCTCGAGATAATTGGTAATTTTCTATAGAAAGATCCCTGATACACGAAGTCGACTTAATGAGTGATTGATTATACCCAAGGATTGATATGTATCCGGGCTCGAATCCAATTGTTGGTGATGTTATCGCAAGTAGATGAACAACTATGCTTGCATTTAAAAATGCCAGAATAAAGAAAACATCATCATTATCATTTGCAAAAATTGAGGCTCCCTTGTTAGAAAAAGCATAGCCTTTGTCAAAATATCTAAATGCAGCTTTCCCAGAAGAAATATTTGACCAAGTGATTCCTGACCTGAAGTATAGGTGCCTTGAAGGTAAATGATTACTTGTATTTGCTAATAGATTATAGTTTTGTTTATCGAATGCAATAACATATTCATTATTTCCATACCATCGCCGGTAAAATCCTCCTTTATTCAGCGGAACCCACTTTTTCCCCTCCAACCATATAGTTTCAATATCATTAAACCCAAGCGCAAGGCGATCTATTACAATCTCAAACCACAGCCTAAGGAATCTATCGTTGTCTCCTGTGGACAGGCCTTGTCTGACTTGTGCATAATCTGCAATATGGCTTAGTCGAAAGCTTTTTAGCATTTCGGAACTTGCCCAATACGCCACAGGACTGCCTGGTATCTTCTCGAAATTCTCAGCGCTGGCGGTGCAATTACGCTTGTGAGCAGTTGGAAAGACAACGGGCTTTCCGTCCTCAACGTCTTTCATGGTCATGTAGTTGTACTGACCCTTGTAATTGGCGATGTGTCGTCCGTAAACATTGGAAATAGCAGTTCCAAATGCGATGCCCATAACCATATTCTCCATATGCATAAAATTCATAATTGTTCTAAAAGACAGTATTTTTTTACGCATAGTCTCAAAACTCGACAGGAACATCCACGATTGCATTGTAACCATGCAGTTGTATCCATCCGGTTTTATCCAGTCCAAGCCACGCTCAATAAAACACGAAAACAAGTCGCTCTTGCTGTCGTTGTAGTTCTCTTTCACAAACTCTGACAGCTTCGCACCCATACCCGAACTGCCCATATACGGCGGGTTGGTGACGACGACATCGTACTTCTGCGCTAATAGACGCTTGAAGTTCCAAGCGTTCAGCGTGGTTTCATGATTCTCCGTGAATAAAGTGATTTCTTTCGGCTCTTCCGGCTTCGGCGGTAGCGCATCCACTTTCACGAGCGAGCCAAATTCTTCACCGTCCGGGAATCCTGAGGGATGGTAGACCTGCGGTTTGACGTTCTCCGTGAAAATGCGCCGGTTATACTGCCGAGCTTTCATCATAAGCGAGAAATAGGCGAGCTGATAGGCCCTACGGTCGATGTCCAGACCGTAGATGTTCTTCTCAAGTATCAGCTTGGCCGCGTCACGAGGGCTAACGCCCACGCTTTCGTAAATCTGCATCAACACGTCAAAAGCGTAGACAAGTATGTGACCGCTGCCCATACACGGGTCGATCAGACGAATATCTTCCGGGGATTTCACGGGAGACTGCGAGCGCAGAACGCGCAGATGCTCTGCAACTTCCGGCGTTTGCTCGGCTTCGTCGAGGTAGTATTTCCAGTTAGCTCTTAGCGCGGCGTTTGGGTGCGATTCAAGCCATAACCGACCGAGGGAATTCTCCACCATATACCGCACAATCCAGTCCGGTGTGAAGAGCTGTGTAGCGGCAGGGATTGTCTCCTTGGTGATTTTGATGTTCTTTTTTAGACCGTCAAATACGGCTTGTTTCGGCTCGGTATTGTAATACTGATACATCCAGCCGATAATCTGCACGGCGTCGCGCCAGTCTTCTTCGGGTATGTCCGTCACAAGCCGCCCAAGCACTCCATCCAGCTTTAAGATGTTGTTTGGCAGGAGCATTTCGGTGTAGCTTCCGAGCTGTTCAAACATCTCCGGTAAAGCATCATTTAGCGCGTTGCACTGCGTCAGCAGGAGATAACGGTAGAGCTCTTCGATCTTATTGGCGTTTAGCAGCTCGGACACCTTAGCCTTGTCGAGTCTCGGTAAGTCGAGGTGCAGAACCTCTTTCAAGATCTCGGGATTGAAGTCACCGTTTGCGTCGGAGAACACGCGGACATGGGTCGGCAAATAGTCATTGACCTCCATAAAGCGCAGAGCGACAAAGCGGTTGAACCACGTGTACGCCACGTCTTCAACAGCCTTCTGATAGCCATGTTCCTTTATCTGCATGACAAACGAGTGGCGCTGTTGCTGTTCCTCGTTGGACAGCACACGCCCGGCGATAACTGTGGCGTGCTCTTCGCCGTAGCTCTTATCGCTGATGCCGTACTGAAAAGCGCGCTGTTTCACTTGGTCGATGAGTTCGTTTCGAGCCCAGATGGCGAATTTTTGTATGGCGTTCTTATTCATATCATTACCCTCACTTAGTTAATCTGTATTCCGTCATTTTCCACCAACGTGTCGTACAGCTTCTGGCGAATCGTTTCAAGGTAGCCGTCCACGTCCTCGCGTGAGGTCAACCGCTTGACAGGGAATACATCATAACGGCGCACCTGCACAATCTTTTTTGGCTTTGGTGCTGTGCTGCCGCCTGGTTCTGGCTGCTCATCAAGTATAGATTCAATGAGCTTGCAAACTCGATCCTTATAGTTGAGCAGTTGTGTTATCATCGCGTCAAGCACGGTCAAACTCGTAGCGTCGGCTACTTTTTGCTTATACTCGATAAAGCGATCATCTGATTTCTTAACTTCGTCGCGTGCTTTGCTTCCGACACCCGCAAGTGTATGGACATCACCCATACACAGAGTGATGATGCCACGCACTTCCTCTTTCTTTTGCTCCAAAAGAACGCCATAGCCGATTTTGATGGACTGCTGTTAGGCTATAGGGGTGGACACAACGAATCGAGAGTGTGAAAATAAGTAAATCGATTCGAGGTGTTCATGGTGACAAAGACAAATAGATACAGCACGGAATTTAAATTGAATACGGTGAAA
>NZ_JALBUF010000040.1 GCF_022606465.1 Sulfoacidibacillus ferrooxidans | reverse complement strand
ATCCAAGGTTTGCTGCCATGCGGGTCGTTGTAGAAATGCAGTGATCCGTCGTTAGCCCTACAATAACGATTGTTTGATACCCATTCTTTCTCAAACAGTCTTCCAAATCTGTGCCGATGAATGCACTGTTTACACTTTTTTGGAACAGAGGTTCATAAGGTAAGGGCTTTACACCATCTTTAATTTCACTTCCGATATGGTCTCTACGAAGAGGACTGGTAGAAATCATAGATAAGTGCTGAACATGAAAGACAGGGCGATTCGTTTCTCGCCAGTGGCGAAGAATCCTTTCAATATTTCCTTCCGCTTGTAAGTTGTTGCGTTTTCCCCACACCGGGTCATCGAATCCCTTTTAAACGTCAATAATTAAGAGTACCGCATCCTTTTCACTTGCACTCATCATCGAAACCTCCGCCACTAAAATTATCTTTCGGTGTCCTATTTTACTATAAATGCTATTGGACTCTCCTGCCCAATTGCGCAAGATTCCGAAAGGATTGCCCGTCGTATAATCATACATCAGGCAGGCAATCAGTGTTATTGAATTTGCGCCCCCGATTGCGTAATAAATATCCAATCGAGAATTAAGAATTAAGCTTTAACCAACAGGAAAGCGTCATTTTATCCTCATAGTTAACAGTCATTTTGTCATCTAGCTTCAAAGGCGAAATTAGCTCAAGGGAATTTCCATCTGTATCATAAAAATAAATCGCCGCATGATAATTATTGTTGTTTTTCAAAACGAGAGGTTGATCCTTCGCAGCAACACCAAAAGCATCTCGAACCTCAAATCCGTTATCATGCAGCCACTTTTGTGAGCATTGGAGATCTTCGAGACTTACATAGAAGGCTATGTGACGAATTGACGGATGATATGGAGTTGATACATGATCAGACTTCCACAGTCCCAATTGACTTTTCCCTTTCTCTATCCACAAAAAAGTAACTCTTGGAGTCTTGTCGTACACTTCCAGCCCTAGTGCCTTATAAAAGGCAACAGAAGCATCCATATCACTAACAGGCAGATGCGCTTCATAAAGTCCTTGAATCATGAATCCACCCCTATTTAAACTTAACATCAACACAATGATACCAATTCAGGTGATATGCGTCTGTACGACAATGGTCTTATACATGATACTTTGACTGTGCAGTCGGGCGGAACCCTTGATGAGTATCTGCCCCATAACGCAGCAACAGATCCATGCTCGCCGTTGCATATTGATGTAATCCACCACGTATGTGTTACTACAGATATACCCCGTTATCTGAAGAGGAGCTTTCCTCTCTAGTCCACAAACTCGGGCGATCATTCATCATCCCAACGTACGGGAGTGGTCGTATCGTTCAACCAGTCTCGTCGCAAGATGGCGTAGGCGACACCATCTAACCAAACATCTGCTTCCTCGACCGTGTGCCAAGCATCACGATAGTGAGCCTCCTTAACGTATCCACATGCACGTAGAACTCTCCGCATCCCAATGTTGTCCGCACGGGTATTAGCTTCGATGCGAACCATGTTAGGATGATTTTCAAATCCGTACTTAGTAAGCCATCGCAAAGCATGTCGACCAATACCGCTTCCTCGATATTTCGTGTTGATTCGGATGTCAAACATTGCCGTGCTGTCGAATAGGTCATTTAACTGGAGAAGACCGACCCTTTCACCATGGCTGATGATCCAGAACGACTTCTTGTCGTCCCCGTGAAACGCACCTTGTTCAATCCATTTCATGGCGGAATCGTATGAAATGGCTGGGCTGGTAAAGTTGTCCCACGTGTCACGCGACAACCATTCTGCGAGTTCTTCCTTTTCCTCAAGTCCAATCTCTGCAAATTTAATCTCGTTCAGTTGCATCATTCAATCAAACCCCTTATTCAACATTCCGACCCGATAGCCTTGGAACCCAGAAAATTCCGCTATATATATTTATGCATCGGCGTAAGCAAATCCTTCTTCGAGATCAGCCCCCGTTATCTGCAGAACCACAAGTTTATGAGTTCCAACGCTCTCGTGTAATACTGTAAAGGTTATGGTCTTCCCATACACCATTAATTTTTAGATAAAACTCCGAGAATCCTTCGTACCTAAATCCCACTTTTTCAAGAACTCTAGTCGATCCTGCATTTCGCGGCATGACTGCCGCTTGGACTCTATGCAATTCTGCAGGTCCGAAAGCAAAACCAATTGCCAAATGAACAGCCTCTGAGGCAAACCCTTGTCCATTGCAGTTCTCATCAATGAAATACCCCAGTGTACAACTTTCCCAAGCCCCACGAGCCACATTACTTAGATTAACTCGTCCAATGAGCCGATCATCGTTGGTCAGAAAAATTCCAAATCCGTATCCTGAACCAGAATTCCAGTCGTGATAGATTTTCTCCAGAATTTCTTGTTGTCCTTCCACCGTGTAGTGTGAGTCCAAGGTAATGGGTTGAAAGGGCTTGAAGAAATGACGATTTCGCAGTCTTAAGTCCAACAGTGCCTCAAGATCTTCATTCTCCATTCTACGAATGTAAACCCGTTCTGAATTTAGTCTCATAATGTATCACCTCAAGAAAAGTATTTTGCACTAACCTCTCTCTATGTTCTTTCGTTTTCTCGCTCATTCTAGCTCATTCGCAGTTTTTCATGTTTGACATGACGGACAGATTGTACAGATGGAGTGGGAGGAGCCATCGGATTAGACATGTGGGTGTGCAGAAACAAGGGCTATGCCCCAATTTCTAAAATATGGTCGCACATTGGATGTCCACATACACCTTTGTGGCTTACCCTCTCATGTCTCCCGGGGTCTCTTCAGAGCCCGTGTCATTCCATCGTTCTGCCTGTCAAAGGGTGGATGCCGTGTTATGCTGCCCGCCAGGGTCATTGCCCTCATAAAAACGCTCGTACCGGCTAATCCGTGCTTCGTTTGTCAGTTATGTCATGCGAAATGGCTAGAAATGGAGCATTCGAAAGTTCCTAAGCAGCGTTCTGTAATCGTTCCATGTGCATGGGTCCAAGTACCTTCATGGGGTCATAAGGGACTTGCTTTCTGCCAAGGGCAAACAACACTCGGATCAATCGACAACTCAGTGCTATTGCAGACTGCATTTTCTTCAACGGGTTCTGTGTCCGCTGGGTGTACTATCTGTGCAACTCCTGGAATTCAGCATTCTTCGCCAACAGCGGTATCACACCACGGAACAGCAATGCTCGTAACTTCGGGCGTCCCCGTCTGCTGATCTTTGTCTGTCCCTTGTGCTTCCCCGAACTGTTTTCCTTGAGGTTGAGCCCCGCTAGCTTTTGAATCTGCCTAGGATTGTCGTAGGCGGATAGGTCTCCAACCTCGGCGAGGAATCCAGCAACGGTAACCAAGCCGACACCGGGAATGCTCATCATTTCTTGCGTCCCAGGAATCTGGCTCACCAATCGTTCAATCTCGCTCATCAGAAGATCTAGTTGCTCTTGGTACAAGTCATATTGACGCAGTAGAATCGCCAACTCCTGGTGACCCATCTGCAGCCCTTCTGTAAGCCCAATGGACTCTTCTGCTTTCTCTTTGAGGAGGTTCGCTTTGCTCATCCCAATGCCCCTTGAAATGCCACCATCTCTTCATGCCTGAACGATTGCGGATGTTGATTTTTCCTGAATATCTGTCGGGCATGGAAACTGGTGCAAACCAATGAGCGCTGCCTTGCCTTCCCAATCCTTAAACACCTCTGTGAACTCTGGGAAGAAGCGGTCCAACCAGTTGTGAATGCGCCCTTGCACTCGCTTTAGGTCCCCTGACAAACGGTCTCTTTCGTTCATTCCCACGCGCAAATCAGCGTACATATCTTCTGGAATGTGGGGTACCGAGTACCGTCCGTCTTTGACCAAAAGCGCGATGACACGTGCATCTTTGCGGTCGTTCTTCGTCGGACTGTTATCTTCAAGTTCCTTGGTCTTTTTGACGTGTAGTGGGTTCACGAGCACGACTTGGATCCCTTCATGACGTAGAAACTGAGCAAGATTTATCCAATAATGCCCCGTCGGCTCGACGCCAAATACCACATTATCGCAACTGTGGTCAACCATGAGTGACTGAATCCACTTGAGAAGTCCTACAAAGCCGTGCCTCGTATTGTGGAACGTCAGCGTCTTTCCAAGTTCCACGCCCCGCACATCACACGCACGAGCGACGTGAACCTTCTTGGCAATGTCGGCTCCGACAACCAAGGTTGAATCTGTGATGCGGCGAATCTTGCTATTTTGGGTTATACTCATGGTGTAGATCTACCTCCTGATTAGTGGTGTGTTTTCGATGACATCAACACTAACAGGAGTTTTTTATTGTCTCAATTCCGATTTTGCTTGATTACAGGAATGCTGCCCATTCATCATCGGATTGAATTTGTGAATAATTTACCTACAGGAATTTTTCCAACTCAAGTCTGTTGAGCCAGTTGTGAACCAATACCTCGAATACATCTGGTTGCTCTATTTGTAGGTTGTGCCCTGCCATATCAAGCACTGCAAATGTTGCTCTGGGGTACTGTTCAATCAGTCGCCATGGATCTTGGTATCCGACAACATGGTCCTGTCGACCAGTGATAATTAGAGTTGGGTACTCAAAAGATATTGGAGCAATGTCAAAACTGAAGCCATAACCATTTTTGAGACTTGGGTTAAAAATACTTCGTTAGCTTGTTTTAAGGGTAGTAATATTTCATCCCGAAATCTCTCCCATTGATATTGACCTTGAACTACTGCCACGGAACCAAATTCTTCGGCGTCATCTTTGGACAACCTGGACATCAATACGGTGTCTTTCTGTATAGCGATATGAGATGGGAGTTTCCTATTATCGACTTCCGGGATGGTCATTGGGGCCATGAGTAATAGTCCCCGAGCTAAGTTCCGTCGAAAATGGACCATACCCTGGACCTAGTATAAAGTAGTGGACACAAAAAGGAGGACTGATAACCTATGATTGAAAGGTTGTGTCGGGAAATTGGGAACGAAACAAACTAGGTATACTGAAGAATGTAAGTCCATGATTGTTGACCTCTATCACACGGGCAAAACACCATCAGAAATCATGAGCGAATATG
>NZ_JALBUF010000039.1 GCF_022606465.1 Sulfoacidibacillus ferrooxidans | reverse complement strand
TCATGTGGGTCCGCTTTTTTATCGCGCTCTGATTGTCTGCAGGATCGATATGCAAACTGACATGGACATCGGCACCTAGCTGAAAAAAACGCTGCAGATAACCGAAACGAACGATACTTGGCAAGGCTGTCACATAATACACTTTGGTATAGCCTGTAGGTGAGATATACACATACGAAGGTTTGACTTCCATGGCGTCAGCTACCGTCATGATATCTTCTATGGTCGGCGTATGATTTTCCAAGTCTTTGGGCTGATCGGTATACACCCTACGTTTTTTTTCTTTTCGTCCAAACCACCACCAACGGTGCTTTTCTTGTGGTTTCTTGTTACGCATGGTTGATCTCTTCCTTTCGCATATCTTCATCCGAAATGGTGGATGCTCCATGGACCGTAGGCGTATGGACAAAGTTTCGAAACGCGTCGCGATAGCGCTGACTCATGGCTCGATCCCGATTCCAAAAGTTTTGGATCAATTCAGCGGTGAGGATGCGGTTTAAGGAGAGATAGGGTATTTTCATGCTTTCGAATCCCTCCTCTACATAACTCACTTCTCGCTCTAACCGCTCGATATGCGCTTCTTTTTTTTCTCCTACTTTAGATGGGACACTGACCACAAAGGCGTTCTCCCGGTCGCTCCTTGGTTTTTTGACTTCTTCGCCAAGATACCGCATAAACTGTTCACCGTACGCCACAAAGGCTGTGTTTCCTTTGTCGCGTTCCTCTTGCAAGGTAGGTTGAATACGATCATGCACGTAATTCATGTAGTCCGTATAATTGGCACGCCGTGCCTGCATAGAGATCTGAAAAGGATGGGACAGTCGCACCATCATGTCACGGAATCGGTTGCGCTGAATCTCGATTTCTTGTGCGCTCATGGAGTTCAGGTTGAGATTGTCGACACGCAGAATGCGTTTGAGCTTCGTTCGATAGCGTATCGCATCGCTTTCATCATCAAACCCATCGATCGGAAGAAAGGTTTGAAGAGGATGATACTTCTTCTTCGATGCATTCTGTGAGGACGTTCCTTGATGTCTAGACTTTTGTAGATCCCAGAGGACCAGGGCAACAAAGGCCAGGATGATGCCACCGCCCATGATAACCAAACGATTCATCGTCATTCCCCTTTCTGTGCATGGATGCGTACTCTGTATTCGCGATCATACATCAGCAATTTTGGCCGAAGCATGAAACGGATCGAAAGCAGAATCAGTTCGGCGAGAGACCAATCACGCCAGCGAATCGCCGCAAAAGCAAGCCCAAGGATAGCTCCTGTGATGATCGGTAGAAACGGGTTCATGTGGAGCCATCCGGATAACAGTGTCATAGGAATCACGATCGGCGCTGAAAACCCTAAGCCGATGACAAAGTGTAGGATCTGTTTTGTGTTGACGCCAAAGGCGATGGTTTCGCCTTCGGTCAAGGGTACAGGTGATTGAACATCAAGCATACGATAGCCTCCTTTCCCTACTCACACGAATCCGTGAGCAGGGCTTTCTATAAGTTGTGTTTTCTAATTCAGCATGTGTAGTCTACCTATTTGAGTCCGCTACCGAAGGAATAGAGAGCGCCGATTAGGAGTTGCGCACCACCGATGAGTACCGCTCCAATGGCGACATGTAGCAAGTGGCCTTTCGCTTCCTCCCGTTTTTGCGCATTGATGCCCCCGCGCATAAATCCAATCACCCCACGGTACAGCTCAAACAGGACCCAAGCGCCTCCGACCACACTAGCGGCTCCAACGATGTCGTTGATAATGTTGAAAACGATTGTGAATATCGAGTTCGAGGCTTGTCCATTCGATCCGACGATGTTTTGCATGCCTGACGGCACCGTAAGGTTACTTGCAGCGTACGCCGGAACCGACATGAGCATGAAGGTGACGAGAAAAATGTAGAGTTGTTGCATGCCATAGTTAAATCGTTTCATCGAAATAAAGCCTCCTTCGTATTAGTGAAAATAATCATTGATACTAAGCACAATGCCAGGCCCGATCGTGCCGATGACAAAGCCTGCGATCGAGAAAAAAAGAATACGAGTGCCTGTCCCTTTCCAACGGCTTTGATGGACCGCCGCACCGATGAGAAACACAATCGCGCCAAAGAGCACGCCTAGTTCAGCGACTAGATAGATCCAATCAAACCCGATCAGGATGAGATGAATGAATCCACTGGTGGCTTGATCCACTAAAGTTTGCGGATTGAACGGGTGGATGGCTAAGGATTGTTGCAACTGCTGTTGAAATTGACTAGGATTCACCCATGATTACCTCCTTTCTGTTTCATCGTAGAAGAAAGTCAATCCCAAAAACTCTCTACTTGCTCTTCACTTTTTTGCGTGAAGAGCATCGATGGGCATCAAATCTCCCTTCCTGATAACAAGCGTAGTGTATTGTCAAGCACAAAAACCCTCCATTTTCACTCCACTTTTTTTGCATAAAAAAAAACGAATAAAAAAAGTGGAGTGAAAATGTATGAGTCATCGACTTGACAGGGATCTATGATATGTACATAGAAAGGAAGGATGAAAACAATATGGACGAAACCATTCGCATAGACTATGTAGACCGGATTCAACATGTGTATAGTTTGTATCCCACGTCAGATGACGAGTTGGCGTATGCAAGAGGGATTGAAGAAGAAGCAGAAGTGATTGAAGTGGTGACTCAAGGCGAAGCGTGCACCGTGACAGTTCATACCACGCAAGGGGTGTATCACTTTACACGGTTTCGCACGGACTATGTGGGTCACTCATCGAGAATGCTAGTGAGCTTGCTCGCTCATTTTCGGGTGGGGTTATCGTTAGAGTTTATTGTTAGCCATCAAACGTTCACCGTATATATCATCAGTAGCAAAGTAGCTGTCGGTCAACACGATTATCTGCTCGCACAACGTTTAGGCATCTATACGCTGGTCGAACCTGTCCAGCTCTTGTTGTCGATACGCGCCATGGATTCGATCTTGGCTTTAGCCGATAGGTATCACATCGAACCCGAACTCGTCGTCGAACAATTACTAGCCAAAGAAATGGAACTAGTAGAAGCAGACCATCGTTGATCGCAACAAGGCCATGAGAGAAGCACCCTCATGGCCTTGTTTTTTGCAAGTCGGTGTCGATTCAACCCTCGCTCGACTTACTCGCTATGTAAGACGTTGTATTCCGCCATCATGCGTAAAGCTTCGTCAATACCATATTGTAGATAAAATGCATAACCTACTTTAATTTTGAGTCGGGCGATCAGTTTGTCCACGGCACCCGTCGAGTAATACGTCGTACAAGAGGCCTTGATCCGCGATTCATCAGCAATATACCGTAGATGATATTGCTGATACAGATCGGGATCTGTCGACCGCATATGTTCGATAAACGCATGGATAAAAGGAAACCATGGAGGAACCACCTCTGTTTTGGGGAGTGTGGTCAACGTTTTCATGAAGTTTAATGCGCTGCTACCAATGGTCATCCACTGGCTTTTTAGTTCTGCTTCTAACGTCCTATTTTTGTTTTTCACATACGCGTGATCATCGACAAACAAGACAGGATCAGGTTCTTCTGTTCCATACAGAGGAATAAAGGTCTGTTTCGTTTCGGTTTCATCTAAATAGACTAAAAAGTGATCGGGCTTAATTCCATAGGTCACTAACCCGTCTGCGTAGTAAAACAGTTCATCTAAAAATTCTTGTGGTGGTAAATCTGAATTGGTGATTCTGGTTTTGTCGTTATTGGCGACAATCACGTAATTATACCCCATCTCTCGACACCCCCATGAGTGATTTCTTTCTCTATCACAAGCGTATCAAAAAAACAAGCCTGAAAACCCCATATTTTCAATCCACTTTTTTTGAGCAAAAGGTCAATCGACAATCATCACACATTGTCAACGACGGTAGATGGACGAGTTGTACATGCGTGCATGGTGGTCGAAGGGAGAGCAATGGATGCACCCAAAAAGGAAATTGTATGTGGATGTACTCTTCCATCGTAGGAGCAATGAGGAGATAGGCTTTATGTTTTTCGATGCTATGTAATGCACGTTGCATGATATCCACATGTCCACTAGCTATTTTGCGTTCTTGTTTTTTGAGCCAAGCAAGATCAATCAGTGGTTTATGTGGGAAGGTATCGCTCATCTGTTTCTTTTGTCTCTGCTTATAGGTTCGAGTCATAACTTCTACCCCACTTCGAATATATGTTCGTATAAAGTATATCATACATGTGACGAATGTAGCATAATAAAATACTAAAATGTTAATCTAATAGGAAACTAAACGTTGCTGATCATGATACTCATGGACCCCCTCCCCATGTAACGTCCGGGAAGGAGGTCCATAGCACGGTTCTAGAGAGCCAGATCCTACAACCATTAGAAAATGGCCCGCTATGTTAAAGCCTCGGTTGATGATGTGCTCTCTGATGAGCAAGAAGAAGTACTCACAGGCATTACATGTGGGATGGATGAGGATAGCCAAGTGATGATCGATCTGTGGGGGCGATACAAAGGAGAGGTGTCCACCATGATTAGATAGGCTGCAATCGTTGCTCGATGGTTTTTTCGACGGATCCTCTCAAATCACTATCCATATCATGCATATTTTTTAGCATCCATTGAAGATAATCCATAGGCACATCGCTGATCGGTACACCAACATACTTGCCAAACGGCATGTTGGTGACGTGAATGGGACTATTGGCATAGTCGATCCATGTTTTTATCGTTGCGCGATACCCCTGTTCGCGATACGTTTGCAACAAACGTAAGAGCACATGCGCTGTGACCAAGGTGTCTCCTATGGCACTATGAGCATCCGCCTCAAGTTCGAGTCCTAACCAATAGCGTAAGGTCTGATTCTTGTGATCGGGAGCATCGGGCCAAAGGTGTCGTGCTAAACGATAGGTACAAAGCCACGGTGGTCGAAAGTCAGGCAAAAAGGACCGATCAAAGGCGGCGTTGTGCGCGACCAGTACATGCGCTTGATCGGTCAGAGCGTGTAGATCAGGCAAGAGCTTGTCCAGTGTGGGAGCGTCCTTGACCATCTGATCCGTGATGTGATGCACACCGGATGATTGAGGTGGAATCGGGCGCTGAGGATTCACCAACGAAGAGAAAGCGGGGGTGATCTCATGACCGACCACCCACATGGCAGACACTTCGACGATCGTATCTTCTAATGGATTTGTACCTGTTGTTTCCGTGTCGATGACCAGAAATCGCGCTTGGGACATCACACATCATCCTCTTCGCTTGTGGATGCTTTTCCTCGTAGGGCGTGTTCACTAACGAGGATATCTTTTGGATACTGCTTGCGAATCGCTTCATCCGTTAGATCTGTTTCTAACCGGTAGGTGGTCCCGTTTTTTCGTTTCATCTCTAGGCTGCGTACATGCATGTGTTGTTCTCCTTTCACTCGGCTTGCAAGTGCCACTTCGTTTGACGAGCAAATGCCTCGATGACTTCTGAGGATAGATGTTGCTCTGTCCGTACCCCTACTGCCTTTTTAGCAAGGTACACACTGGGTGTCTTGATCACACCAGGAGTGATCTGTTCAGCTAAACGTATCAACGCTTGTTGTTGCACCTTATCCGATACGACAATCTCCCACCCTGTCACGTGACGGAGTTCTTCGAT
>NZ_JALBUF010000038.1 GCF_022606465.1 Sulfoacidibacillus ferrooxidans | reverse complement strand
GGTCAACAATCATGGACTTACATTCTTCAGTATACCTAGTTTGTTTCGTTCCCAATTTCCCGACACAACCTTTCAATCATAGTTTATCAGTCCTCCTTTTTGTGTCCACTACTTTATACTAGGTCCATTATTTTTATAAAGCACAGGAAAAACTCTTGTTATGACTCGACTTTTCATTCAACAAAACAGAATTAACAGAGAGCTTAATTTTATCGTAATGATATCAAGTAGTCTTTTCTTTGATTGTGGATACATGCATGAAATTTATTTCATGCAGGCTTTCAAGTTCACCATCAAATTCAATCCATTTTTTATTTTGAATATCATGAATAAATTCTTCCGAAACGGAAAATATCTCAGATAATTCCACAATAGTTACGTCTCTTGGTATTGTTCGTCTTTGCAATTTACCATATTTAAACTTATTGTAATAAGACCAGTAAGTTACTATTGATAAAACAATGAGAGCACAAGCAATTGTGAATATAACCAAATCTATGGTTGTGGAATAATAAGTATTCGATAAAATAAAATAACGCAAATAGTGAATACCAACAACCCATAGCAAAATTGATATGATTACTTGAATAGTAAAGACGATGATATATCCCCATCCAGCAATTGTAATGAACAATTCGAGTATTTTTTTACTTCTCTTTTGTTTCTTATTAATTATTAAATTTTTTTCATATATTAATTCCCCGATCTGGGCTATCCCACACAGCATATTTTTGACCTTTTTTAACGGCTATCATGTGTAGGATAGCTTTTGGAATTGCAAAAATAACAACAAATGCATTGATATACCAATAGATACTAGGATACCAAATGCTCCATAAAAAATATTTCAAGAGCCCACGTTCATAACGATGATCCAAAACTAATGCAACAAAAACTTGAATAATTGAAATAATGGCTAGATATGTTCCCGTCCAAAATATTGGCACATAATAATGTTTAGAGAAAATCATTTGACCAATAATGATTACTGTTGAAATAAGCCAACAAAAAGACCATAATATACTAATAATTTGTTCAAGCAAAATAGGTATAAACCTCCGTTGCTTCCAACTAAAAATAATTTTCCAATGTCTCATTAAAACTTCAATGCCACCTTGCGCCCAACGAATCCGCTGTTTCCATAAGCCAGTTACTGTTTCAGGAACTAGCATCCAACAAAGTGCAGTTGGCTCATATCGAATATCCCAAAATCTACGTTGTAATTTCCATGATACACCAATATCATCTGTAATTAAATCAATATCCCATAAGCCACAGTCGATCAAAGCGCGTTTTCGAAACGCCACGATGACACCAGATACGGTCATTATTTTCCCGAGAATTCGTTGAGATCGCTTAATTAAACCTATGATACTTGAATACTCGACCAATTGAATCTTAGCTAAGAGGGAACTTCGATTACGAACACGCGGATTGCCAGTCACTGCTCCAACGCGCTCTCCACCAGGACGTATAAAATGTATGACTAATGGTTGTATAGCATCACGATCAAGCACTGAATCAGCATCAAGGGAAATGATTATTTGGCCAAGTGATGCCATGACGCCTATTTTTAAAGCATTAGCTTTACCTCTGTTCATTTTTAGATTAATGATTCTAACATTTTGGTACATTTCAATTAGAACCTTTAAATGATGTAACGATCGATCTTTACTTCCGTCATTAATTATAATTATTTCATAATTAGGATAGGTCAAGGGTTGTAACTCATGAATTGTATCCACAATGGTTTCCGCTTCGTTGAAACAAGGAATTAAAATTGATACCATAGGAAATTGATCAAGCGTGAAGGAAGATGGCGTTTTTTCTCGACGAAAATAAAATAATATCCCAGATGAAATCCATATGATACTCATAATAAGTGGATAGTAAAATACAAAACTAAGAATAGGATTGAAAATTAATGGAATGTAAAAATTTGCAATAGGCAGATGATATCCTCCTAGATTTGAGTAAGTGAGCCGTCAATTATAGAATTATTAATTACATAGTCTAAACTAAATGTTTGCAAGTCACAAGTGACAGGTAACCATATAGCTGGGCAAAGGGCTAATCTAGCCTTGTACTTTAATTTCGTCATACATCAAATAAAGCAGCTATCCAAATATTCTCATAGGCAGCTTTTCGCGCGATTCTCATAACAGCATAATATAGCGGGAAAACACTATCGTCGTGTGCATAACCATCATGTCATAGGAGCATATATGGATTGCACCAATTAATTTTAGTGCTATTTATAATATTTTAAAAATACTTGCCAGGTAACGTTGTGACCCGTTTCTAGACTATCTCCATAAAAACTGCTCGCGAGGTTTTTCTGCGGGTAGTTCACCCGTAAACTGGATTTTTATCAAGTTAGTAGAAACCAATAACATGGCACTTAATCGATTCACTGTTTTTACACTTTCGATGTATCACCATTAAAATATAACAATATAACTACTGTGGTGATGCATGATCATTGATCCAAATTTATTGCTTTATGAGTTCGTCCTCTTGTGTCTATTAACTTGATAGAAATCCAGGAGCACGTATGTTGCTAAAACTTGGCCATTCAGTGGGGAAAATATCGAAAGTAACTGGTCTTTCCATCGAAGTGATTGAGCAGATGAAGAACGAATAGATATAGCAAGATCAACACCGTCTACCACTTGCTAGGCGATTTTTTTCATGAAGATGCTTATGGTAAAAGGTATATCTTCCAATTGAATAGTGTGGTATATTCAAAAATATCTATGATTAGAAGATCGTATTCTAACCTATAAGTACATCCCATATTGCATAAGTATGCATAGGTTATAGACAGCCGTAATGTCGCTATTGGGCAGTTTAGTTCGATACGGAGTAACGTCGACAATAGACGAAAATGAACACTTAAGCCTGAAATTCTATTATAATTGCGGGAATTTTCCAAGGACAAGGAAGGTGACTTATTGGTGAACCTCTACTCTGACAATCTAATTTTGAGACCATTTGAACTTGATGACGCACAAAGAGTAAGAGAATTGGCTGGTGACTATGAGATAGCGAAGACCACGCTAAATATTCCGCATCCATATCCAGAAGGTGCCGCCGAGGCTTTTATCAATCGCTCGCATGAAGTTGCCAAGGAAGGCACTCATTATGATTTCGCTATCGTTCGTAAACACGATAATGCATTGGTAGGTGCCATTGCTCTTGGTATCACATCCAGGTATAAACGAGCAGAAATGGCATATTGGACGGGCAGTCCGTATTGGGGAAAGGGGTACATGACGGAAGCAGCAAGCAGACTTGTAAAATTCGGATTCGAAGAACTGGATTTGAATCGTATCTACGCATTCGCATTTACCTCCAACCCTGCATCCTCAAAGGTTATGAGGAAAATCGGGATGAATTACGAAGGAACCCTTGTTCAGCACGTTCTCAAGTGGGATCAATATTATGACTTGGATGCCTACGGTATTCTGAGACAGACGTATCACGAGCTTGAAAGGGAAGACACTTGCAGCGACCGAACGTAGCATGAATATTCAATTTAAGTCTGCTTCGCTTACTGTACTCTTGGGCAGAAATCGTCAAAAAGCAGTAGTGATCAGAAAGGGGATAACACGGATTTGGAACCGATAGAATTCATTTCTAGACTACATCAGATGAAGGAATTCAGTCAACTACTAGGCATTTATGCTGGAAGAATTCACGAGAATTCAGAAGTGTGGCAAGTATGGAGACCGAGTCTAATTCACGACATCTTAACGCACCACGGTGCGTTAAAGCTGGGAGCAGAGGATCAGGACAGCGGTCTACCGGACTGCGCAACGTAATAGATCGTATTGGGCATGTTTTTATGGATATGCCAATGGATGAACTCGACAGAGGTTGAATGTATCCTGCCCGGGATACGTACGGGTGGTTCTTTATAGGCTTGAAGCCACTCGGCTTAGAATCATCATCGCCAACTGTGATGTATACTGGAAGTGCAGGTTGAAATGACGTAACAACGCTGAAAGCTCAAAATTGTGAGGTGATTCATGATGTCGCTTAACCCATCCAAGTTTCAAGTCGAACTTCCATCCGAGTTAATTCCCGTACTCGATCAGCTTGGCATCGGACAAACAGCTGATGAACGGGTCATTATTTCTATTGCTATTGGACTCTACACAGGCCATGTTGTTTCACTGGCAAGGGCTGCAGAAATTGCCGGACAATCCCTCAATCAATTCATCGATGTCTTGCGCCAACGAAATATTTCATGGGCCAACTATGGGGACGAAGATCTGAAAGACGACACAACGTTTATCAAAAAACTCTTGGGAGATTCGGAGCCGGGAAATGACCAGAATCGTATGTAACGCGAGTCCCATTATTGCACTTTCATCCATTGGCTCATTTCATATATTAGGGCAACTCTTCGATGAAGTCATGGTTCCGCAAGCCGTGCATGACGAAATTCTACATGATACTGGTGCAGTCGGAGCGGAACAACTCGAAATTGCTTTGCAACAGGGGGCAGTCCACTCTTTTGAAGTTCAGGACCAGGCACTGGTGGAGAAGCTTTCGGGTCGTTTGCATCGTGGCGAGTTGGAAGTGATCATTGGCGCAGTTGAACAAGGGATTTCAACAGTCATTTTAGACGATCGGCAGGCAAGAATGCTGGCTAAGACATTCAAGCTGGATTGTACCGGAACGCTTGGCGTCTTACTGGCTGCAAAAGCAAAGCAACTTATTCCCGAAGTTAAAAAGTACCTTGATGATCTCTCCAGCCAGGGATTTCGGTTAAATGACCGTTTGTACCGGGAAGTTCTCGATTACGCAAAGGAATGATGAAGTTATCGCTATCGAAACTTCACCTGAATATCGACCTCATCCCCGTTTCGTGTATATTCGTGGTCCAGGAGGTTTTGAGCTCGTCCATCATCTGCAGCCGTTTAGCGTGAGTGAGGGGCGAGCATCTTTCGAGGATTTCTTTCAGTTGCTCGTACTTGTTCTCCTTCTTCACACTCAGATCCTTCAGGCGTTGTAGCCGAGTCTTGTAATCTGGACCTAGTATAAGATAGTGGACACCAATAGAAGGAATACTATACGGTGATTACGACTCTACCAAGTTCCTCTTTTGCACAAAAGTGATCATGACATTTTTATATACGCGTCTACTACACCCATACTTATTGGCATGAGTTTTTAAAAGAGCAGCCGTGCTCGCAAAATGCCATGCACTCGCGTATGGGATTAACATCGTTGCGTATCCAGAGTACTTAGATGACCAACGAACGATCTCCGATCTATATAATAATGTCCAGAAGATCGATTATCCGATTAACGCACCGTTGGAGGTTCGCCCTTGGGGATTGACCGATTTTCGGCTACTTGACCCCGATGGTTACTATTTACGAATCACTTCAAAGGCATGACGTTGTCGTGGTAACGGGCGCCGGACATCACCAGCCGCAGCCGTAGTTGCATAAAGATTCAAAATGATTGTTTCGGTGTTGTTGAACATCAGGGCCGTTTAGTCCCAAAATGACAAATCTAAAATTAGTGAAATATTCAACCGACTTATTCGGAAGGTGTTCTATTTGAATAGAATGGAGTATGACTTCATGTACCGTAAACTCCTAGATAAAAAGAACTTCCTACAAGGAACGAAGGACAATTTTTTTGGTTAGGCGCACGATTGGGTCTATTGCCACTGAGTATCCTCTTGTATGGCGGCTATGGATATCCCGACTATTGACTGCCAATGCAGATGGAATCGGTCAATTTTCAATACAGTGGTTGGCAACAACATTTCCGAATCCAGCATTTGTACTGGGATATGCCAATACGGTTGGAAGTATCGGGTCTATTCTCAGCAGTTACATTTTCGGATGGCTGTCGGATAACTTCTCCCCAGCTATCTTGATGGTAGCAGGCAATGTTGTGGGGGCGTTCTTCACGATTGGAATTGGATTGCTGTTACGTAACCACGAATCCATTCCACTGCTACTCCTACTCGTATTCCTATGGAATCTGTTTATAGCAATTACAAGGGCTGCTTCACGCTCCCTTGTGCCGCAAACAGTGGAGAAAGAAGACTTGCCAACAGTGAATGCGTGGATGGGTATTATTGCGCCTATTCAGCAGTTTCTGGCAAAAGGATTTGCTGGCATTCTTATTTCGACAGGTCTATTCCATGCCTTTCTCGCGGCTGGTATAGTCATGTTCCTCTCTGTGTTTAGCATAGTAAGCACCAAACACTACCCAAAGAGGGTGACAACAAGTCACAAAACGACGAATCCCCTTGTAGGATTACACATTGTATGGTCGAGTCGTCCCTTGCGGCAAATGGTTATATACACATCAGTCCAAAATTTTGGATTTAGTTTTTTCCTCGGAGAGTACGTTCTGTACCTGAAGCAAGTAGCTGGTTTATCTGCTGTCCAAATTGGTCTGGGTTGGACCTCTGTCAAGTTACTGGACACAAATCGAAGAACTATTTTACGCAACTGACGCAGACAATAGATCCTCCATCTGCTGGGGTGTTTTATAGCCAAGCGCTGAGTGAATTCGGTTGCGATTGTA
>NZ_JALBUF010000037.1 GCF_022606465.1 Sulfoacidibacillus ferrooxidans | reverse complement strand
TCCATCCTTAATCAATAGATATCCATCCTTAATCAATAGATATCCATCCTTAATCAATACAGGTATATACAGGTTGCCCAGGTGCCGCAATTGCATGTATAAAAAATCATATACCATTCATTCAAAACGATCTTTACATAATAAAGGCTATCGGACTGTAAAAATAATCCATAACCATGAAAAATGAAGCAATTCTACGAAAAACGAAGATTGTTCTTTGTGAAACATCTCTTCAAACCATTCATAATAAAAAAGAGCTAATCAGCTCTCAACTCGTTTTTTGACGGTTTTTCAGGGTTGCAATTTTAGAAATTTTATCGTTCGTCAGTAAGAAAACCACGATATCCCTAACATCGTGGTTTTCACAGCCTGTCCCTCTTTTTTAAGAGAGATACAGAAGATCTGTATCTTCGCTCTGCTTCTTTATAAAAATTCTCGTGACTTCCAACAAGAAAAATCAGACAGTCTCCTCCATCAACAACATATGCTGCCCGATAGTCACCTCCAGGAGCAGAGAATTCAAGGCTTCGCACTCCACCAAGCGATCCAGATAACGTATGACCAGCATTGAAGTCAGCTTGTAATTTCATAAAAGCTTTCGCAGCATGTTTCTTGACCACGTTATCCAATCGAAGGAAATCTTTTTCTGCCTGCTTGGTAAACTTCACTGAGTATGTGTTCATTCGACGTCTACAGTAATGCCTTCACGTTCTAAAATTTCTTCTAGTGCTATCGTTTGTCCCGAACGATTCTGCCGAATTGCGTCTTCGGCCAACGCATCAAATGGATTGATCCCTTTCACAATATGAACACCATTCTGTTCGGGCTTTAGATAAAATAAGTCCCCTGACTGAATATTTAACAGATCCCGAATGGCCTGGGGCAGAAGTACCCGACCACGATTATCAACATGTGTGGTGAAAATTTTTTTAGACACTCGCTGCCGAGATCCACTATGTCCTTGTTTCACACTGATTTTCCCCATATAAACCCCTCATTTTCTTTGTGGGATTTTCCCATTTAGAGTATAACATATACACCAGTGATTTATACGACACGGCTGACCAAATACGCAAATAAGGAAATGAACCATTGATTTGTGTGCTCAAGCTGTATACGCATTAACATGCTACTATATTATCAATCTTTAAATAAGTTATATTGACTATCATAACAAACTAATAGAGTCTCCATCGGGAGGGTAGTAAGGTGTCGTCTGTCGGTATTCGTGAAGCAGCTGAAATGCTAAATGTTAGTATCCCAACAATCAGAAATTGGATTAACTCCGGCCGATTACAAGCAAAGAAATCACTAGGAAATCATGGTCCTGAGTACCGTATTGATGTAGATGAAATCAGACGAATCAAAGAAGAACAACCCAATAAAACCATTGTGATTCATCAAGAACAAGCTGATCCTACACTTGCAGTACCCTCATCTTGGTTATTAGGCCAGTTAGCAGGATCGATTAAGGATATTGTCAAGGATGTTATGAAGGAAGAAATAGAAATGATGAGGGTAACTATGAGGGAGGAAATGCAAAAAGAATTAGCTATCGGTGAAGATCGATTAGCGAAGAGAGATCAGCAACTAATGGAAGTGCTTCGAGAAATACATACCATTCGAAAACAGGAAGCAGAGCAACCTGTTTCTTTTTGGAGTCGACTTTTTAGGAAACATTAACTTGTCCAAATTAACAAAACATGCTAGTCTTTTACTAATTCAATAGAACGGAAGGCGTAACAAAGCCCCACAGAGGTTCCAAGCCTCTGTGGGGCCCGCCCACTCGATTACCAACATCGAGAGTAAATCCTAATCAGTCAGATGATCAGGAAGACGTTTTGTTACATCCATTAGGATACTGCACTTAGTATACGTCAAGTATACGATATCTTAGTAAAAAGGGGCAAGTCCTTGGATGTAACAACAAAAACGGCAGCTCTCGACAATCGGACGCGAGGGATGCCGTTTTTGTTGTCTAAAAGGAGGAGTACACTGATGAAAAATAAAGAAAAAAGCATCATTCGCAAGATGAAAGGGAAAGAAAATCCGTATACGATGGTGAGTAATTCCGTGATCCGTGATCAACGTCTTTCATGGAAAAGCAGAGGCATTCTCGTTTATCTTCTGAGTTTACCCGATGATTGGACAGTCCATATTAACGAATTAACCAAACATGCTCCTGATGGCAGAGACTCCATAGCCAGTGGATTGAAAGAATTAAAAAAATTGGGCTATGTAGAACTAGTCAACGTTCGAGATGACCAAGGACGTTTCGATCGATGGGAATACCGAGTCTACGAAGACCCTATTCAAAAAAATGGCGATTATCCGCCGACGCCACCTGAATCGGAAAATCCGCTACAGGATCAACCTGGGGCTGGGCAACAAGAAACGGATTTTCCACAAGTGGATTTTCCACTTGTAGAAAATCCGCACCTACTAAAGACTGATTTTACTAATGACGAATTACTACAAAAAACTAATATTAAAGAACAACAACAGGAATCCCTCGAAGAAGAAAACCAGATCATACCTACGTTACAACAAAAAAATTGGGAAAAAGAAAAAAATATCGTTGTTGTTATACAGGATGAAATTTTGGATTGCCTAAAGATTACAACGTCGACTAAAGAAGTTACGAAATGGATCGAGCGATATGGTGCAACGTATATCCGTGAAAAGTTAGAAATAGTACAAATGCAGGTCACAAATAGCCCGCTACGTGCCCTTAGAGCCGCGATTAAGGATAATTGGTTACATAACATAGACAAGCCCAATAAAACGTCTCACAAGCTAAATAAAGGTCAATTAGAGGCTATGGAACTCTTTCCTCCTGTACAAGCAGGGAAATACGATCGATTTTATCAAGTCTTTCATGAAGCACGTAAAACTCAAGTTGAAATGAATACATCATCGATGTATTGAAAATGATCTGTTGATCTCTTGTACGGTGGGGTGGACTATCGCCCCGAAAGGGGCGAGGAGTACGCCCCACGCGGCGAAGCCGCGTAACTTGATCAATCTAATAGCTAATCAGGTGTGCTGTAAAATAATGGGTAAACAAATAACGGCCCTTACAGTCTGTTTTGTGTTGCAAAAAAAAGATAGTCCATCAAAAATTAGTCTCAATCTAGGTCAATGAAATACTTATGAAAAAATAGTTGAAAGCCATATCTGTTTGTCCATTCAAAAAACAGAGTTCATGCATTTACTAATGATGTAAATCAAAGTGCTCAGCGTTCTTTCACTCTGATTTACATCATTCCAAGTAAAGGAGAGGAACAATAATGGCTGCAGTAAATAACTTTAATATTTCTGACACTCTCCCACAAATGTACGTGGGGCAAGAAGTCACCATCTTTACGGTAGCAGGTGGTACAGGTGGCGGCGGATATACAGGAACCATTATTTCGATAGACGCTGATAACGTCTATTTATTACTAGTTCCAGCAGCAGCGCCAACGAATGTAGTAGGTGCATTTGGGGCACCTGGTGCCGCCAATGGGTCAGTAACAACCATTCCTTTGAATCAAATTTCGTCTGTTACCCAATCCGTCATTTAAATATTGACTTACCCGATGGGAGCTCCCCCTCCTTTCGGGTGGTTTTTACATAAATGTGTGTATTCACAAATGAAATAATTTTTTACTCGAATGAGTATTTATGTGTAAATGCCATTAGATCTTTTATATGGTGATAGAAAAGCTTGATGACCATTTCATGTAGTTGTTGTACATCTAGATAAAGCGCCCCGTTAGATGTACAACAACTACATCGTAGGAAAAGAATTTATCATGGTACATTATTTTATGAATATGTCATGAAAATGTTTGGATGAATAGGACGATAACAAAGATTTCATGACTCCATCCCAGCGAGATAAATACGTGTTACTTCGTCACGGCCGTGACCCAGTTCACGACTGACTGTTAAACGAGCTGTATACTCATCGTGCAATCGCTCGACATGGTAGGCATAGCGTTCTTGAGCGTATGTATGACGTAATCCGTGATAAGTTAACGTACGATCACCTTGAGTAAAATGAGAGCGATGCGTATAGATCCAGTTTTCAATGTGTTTGATCACTTGATGGGCTTTTTGTCCGTCAGAAACAAAGAGTTTTCCTGATGAAGCTGTAACCAGTGTATCTTGAATGAGCAAGCGTCCCTTTGTAGTCATGGGAATTTCTCGTAATAAACCACCTTTTCCCTTAATCGTTAGATAATCATCACGTAGTGCACGGGTAAGATGGTCTCGATCCAAGCGAATCGTTTCATGAATGCGAAGGCCAAAGGTCGCAGCAAAAGAAATCGTAGAAGCTAGAGCTGTTTCCCCCAGAGCAATCGCACGAATCTTAGCAGCGTCTATTTCGAAGCTTGTCCAAGCTCTAGGTACCTTGCCAAATGATCGACGCTCTAAACCGTCTTCTAAGCTGGCTGAGAGGGTTTTATTATCGATTAAGGGACGTTGGTTCCCTGTCAAATCATAAAAAAAGCGAATGGCAGATAAATCGGTTTTAATGGTGCTGGCGGAGAGTCCTTTAGATTGCATGGACTTCACGTAAGCGAGAAGGTGTTTATCTTTGAGATTGGCGAACTTTTGGAGTTTGTAGGTAGTAGCAGCAAAAACAGCAAATCGTTTCGCCCCTTCGTAATAACGATAGCGCGTTTGTAAGCTGCCTTGGTTACTGTGTTTGTGAAGTTTATCGAGCTGTTGAAATAAGGCTGACTCGGATCCCATGAACGACCTCCTTAAGATGAGCCTAAGGTTTTTGAATCTGGTATATCGAGCAAACGGCACAAAGTGCCGTTTGCTTATTTTCATTTTTATACAATAAAAATGATCATAGAAAACCTGTAGAAAAAGGATCATTTCTGCCCTGTTTCTACCCTTATAAACAGTGATAAGCCTGCTAACAAGCGTGATAAGATAGTTCCCTTATGTAGCAAAGTGACTGCTTTTATACGATTTATAAGGGGTCATTCACGATAGCTAATTGGCCAGTGTCCCCCGTCTGTCTCTATCCTAGTCTCATCGACCAGGATAGAGACAGACGGTACAATCGAAGCGTTGAGCACTCTTGTCGCACACCTCAATAAGAGGCCGCTTGGCGAGCAAACGATGCGACACGCAGGCGACTGCGCTACACCTTGGGTGCAAGATCCTCGAGATATGAGAATCAACCTGCGCTCCGTTTTTACCGGTCGGACTACCGGTTGATGCCACAAGTCAGGCAGCCTTTGCTGCAACGGGGTGAGCCTATCATCGCATGCACCTATGGCGTAACGATGAGTGACTGGCTTGTGTTGTCTTTGGATGAATGAAACCTCCAAAGATCGTTCATACGCAGATGGATGATACACTATGGTGGAAAATTCACCTATTATTCATCCTATAGGCTACGTATGATGAGGGGATTCTCTCGGTCATCCTTAGTTGATTGAATTAAGGATGCCAATAAAGCTACTGTGGCTTTCCATTAGTCCACCAAGCAGCATACGATCATCCCGTACCACCCTGTTGTTATTTAGACGTCATCCAAACACATCAGGGAGTATGGTGTTGCCTACAGTTGATTGGTTGTGCATTACACGCGCAATCAACCTGTCTTTCTCCTCCACTCCTCATCAAGGATCAAGCATCACGCCATGGAGAACAAAGTATGCCAGTATTCCCGATTCGGGCTTGAGCATCACGCTATACTGGACTTGGTTGGGGTTATGTGCGTCGGATTCAATCCGTCCATCTTACCTTATCGGTCACGCATAGATGGAGTTCAAAAAAAGCTGTACAAGAGTAGAATACGCGTTAGAAAATAGAGAGTCAATCCATGCAAGGAGGGGGTGAATTCACATGCCGAGATTAGGATTATATTCTAAAGAAGAAGTGCAAATAGCAGTTGAGACCGCAAGCCAACCGCTCCGGAAAGCAGCAGAAGAGGCACGTAGATATGCAGAACATGCTGTCAGGGAAAAGGATCGCGAACTCCAGCGACTCATAGAGAATCATGAGCAAGAAACACAAGAAGCTGTACAAACGATCATTCAACAAGCCAACCAAGAAATCCAAAAAGCTAAGCAAATTTTCACTGATTATGAGGATGAAATCGACTATCTTAAGCAGTTGATTGAACATCTCCGTGAAGAGGCAGGGAAGGAAAGTATTCGAAGGGATCGTACAGAAAGAGGACTACGACATGCATTATCTAGATGGGCTAATCGGAGAACGGGAGAACCTAAACAGATGGTAGAAAAAACGTATGATCATACGGTATATGAAGGGAAGTCGGGTGTACTCATTGAAACATGGAAACGAAAACTCCCCTTCTCCTTGGACAGTGATCCTGATGTAGTTTATCTAGAGGCGAGAAACATCGCCGAGCAAGAAGTGACCTTAGTACATGTTCGACAAGAAAAAGAGAGATGGATAGCTTTATATTCGAAAAAGTGTTCAAAAAGATAAAAAGATCGTTTTATACCGCTATTGTTTCTTGTCACTCAGTGAGTTCATACTACAAACTGAACTAGATCAAGCTGACTGAAGGTTTGTTTTCTTAGTATTTGCTCGTTTTTTTCTCCACAATTTAAAATATCCGACGATGATAAATAACAAGAGAATCGACCCATAAAGAAAGGGGAGACGTTGTTCTAATACCACATCTTTAAAATCAATCGCATCAGACAATGTACTTGGCAGTAAGGCGATATAATAGACAAGAACAG
>NZ_JALBUF010000036.1 GCF_022606465.1 Sulfoacidibacillus ferrooxidans | reverse complement strand
TTTCACCGTATTCAATTTAAATTCCGTGCTGTATCTATTTGTCTTTGTCACCATGAACACCTCGAATCGATTTACTTATTTTCACACTCTCGATTCGTTGTGTCCACCCCTATAGCCTAACAGCAAACCTGCACGAACAGCGTCTCGAAGCGTTCCAGATGTCGCTTGCGAAACGTGTTGATGGTGCGAAAATCGGGGAACTGATTAGCAGACAGATAGCGAAAGATCACAACATCTTCACACGCTCTTGCCAACTTGCGTGAAGAGTAGACCCCGGTGGCATGGCCGGGTGATAGGGTGGATAACCGCGAGACTCCCGCTCGTACACGGCGAAAATCGGCGATAGATCTATCTGATCTACTGTGTCATTCACGAAATGGGCCAGATGGTTCACTGGCACCCACTCCTCGATCGACGGTGGCAGCAGAAATTACTGACTCTGGTTGTACGAACAAAAAGTCTTCTTCATAGCAGGTAACCACTCCTAACACACTTGTTGTCGCTCCCTATCTATTCAACATGAACATCCCCAAATCCTTGATTACTAGGACAGCCTCCTAGAGGCGTTCTGTCACTAAACGGCCCGATAGCGTAGGAACCCAGAAAATTCCGCAATATATATTTATGCATCGGCGTAAGCAAATCCTTCTTCAAGATCAGCGCCCGTTAATCTCATAAGCAAAGCCAAACCAACCCTACCACTGGCTGGTGTTCAGCGATTGATTGGGCTTTGTAATGTGATGAAAGCTAAGACATTGGCTGCAAGGTTTCTGCCACCGCTTGGACGAGTTCGGGTATTGTGGATTTTGCCGCGTTTGGTACGATACCAACCCATGTGTTCCCTTCACGCAGGACAAATAAATCTTCTCTGGCTCCGTCGCTATACTTAAGCGTGTACCACTGCCCCTGTTGTCCGCCACTCAACGTGTAGCTGCCGCCTCGATCGATCGTTAATTTACTCTTTGTCGATGTGAAGTAACTTGATTGAATGAGACCATTCCATGACGAAGCCTCATAGAAGGACATGTCTTCGAATGGAATGGTCTCAGCATGATCCGCCCCTGCGGGAGCACCAGGTACGTACCAACCACTCGGTCCACCCATTTTACTTGGTATATATGCCTTGATGCTCTGCTGATGAGCAATATTTTGTAACTTGATAATTTCAGAAGATGAATATTCAACTACATTCAGGGTTTTATAATCCTCTTCTGTTCCCGATTTTGAGCCGCTCCGTTGACCTACTGTATCCTGTGGAGACAAATCCCATGTTGTCCCGCCCCACTGTGCGAACATTGTAAGTTGATTAGCGAGAAACAAATTGGCGTAATAAACAGGAACATAGGTGGTTTTCACACCACTTGCAGGGTCCTTTGCAATTAATTTAGGTGCTCTTACAAATGCGTTTTGATTACCGCCCATGGAGAATTGCATTTGATTAGCTGACGTTGTTCCTTTACCTAATTCATTAAGGGTAATTTCGCTCCACCCATTTGGTACTGCAGTGACATCCAATGTATTTCCATTCCACGTTGTTTGAACTCCAACTTTGTGTAATGTTTCTTGCAGATTATATAGCGGAACCCAACTTGTTGGTTTTCCCGACCAAGGATCATTTGATACGACATGCTGGGGTGTAAGAGATAATTCAACGAGTGTTGATGCATGTGCCACAATTGGCATAAACGTCTGTGCGGACACCGCACCAGCCACAATAACACATGTCCATCCTACTTTACTTTTCATAAATACTTCGTCTCCCTTGTAATTCTGGTTGTTCTTCAGCAACTTTCAAGAATAAGACGAAGCCATCAAAGTAAAAGTTACATATCGGAACATGGCACTTGTTAGACTATTTTCCTAATTGCGCATAACGTCCCAATAGCGTCGTAACCCAGAAAATTCTGCAATATATATTTATGCATCGACGTAAACAAATCCTTCTTCAAGATCAACGCCAAATAGTTTAAGAAGAAATGGGAAACCACAAGATAACTACGAAAGAATTTTCGCCATATAGTACTCATCGACATACTTACCGTCCACGAGCATCGAGTTTCTCGCGGTCCCCTCTATTGTAAAACCCACTTTCTTGTAGAGTGCCAGACCAGCCTCGTTATGCACCATCACAGTTAATTCAAGACGACGGACCCCAATCTGCCTTGCCCATTTCTCCGTATGTGTGAATAAGGCTGTCCCGATTCCTTTGCCTGCGTGCTCCTGTAAGATACCAATGACAATATAAACCTTGTGTTTATTCCTTCGAAATTCTCCACCGTACGCACCCAAGTAACCTACGAGATTACCGTCATCCTCCGCGACAAAGACCATGCTGTTCCCAGCGGCTAACAATGAATTGATGGCATTCCTCTGCTGTTGAACATTTGCAGTACGCTCATCAGGTTCTAACATCATGAATTTCGTTTCCCTATCAAGTCTTTTGCACAGTTCGATGTAATTTTCCGAATCGTCCTCACTGATTTTACGAATTTGCATTAGGCTTGCCTCACTTGGCTATATAGGCGATTTGAACTTTGTCGCACTTCTGCTTCGATTGCGCAGTAACAGTCCAATGCCGATCATTGTATATTGATGCCACCAGCAATCGAATACGTTGTTGCAGATGTACACCCGTTTGTCCTAAAAGGACAAGTTCGTTGACTCCGTTAAGATTTATCGTTGCACGTCCAATCAACGATAGAGTAGGCTGTACCCACACCAAACCAGATAGCTCTCCCACAAAGCAAGCATTCGTGCGAAACTCTCATAGCGTACCTGTTTATGCCGTTACCTCGGAACCTGGGCACCTACGGCGCGATGGCACTTTACCGATTCTTCTCATTGATAGTTAAATGTCGAACAATTGGTATCAATTGTGGAGTATTCTGCTGATACGCTATATATTTATCAACGTACCGCTCAATAAGCAAACGCTCTTCAGCCCTCAGTTTAACCACGAAGACTCCCCACGTCGCTAGTAGGATTACTACTGTAGCCCCGAACCCATAAAACAGCATTGAACCAAAAAGCATGGCGAGTATTCCAGTGTAAATAGGGTGACGCGTTACCCGATATGGACCAGTTGTTATAAGTCGGTGTGTCTCCGTGATGACTGGTGCCTGAGTGAAGTTCCTCCCAAGTGTCCATCGAGCCCACAGAACCCAAGCCATACCGATTAGCACAATGCTATCCCCGAGGGCTGCCAGCCAAATCCGGGAGAATGTAATCGGAATCCACACCCTGTGCGGAATGACATCAACAAGTATCCATAGCACTAAGCCATATGGTATCCAAATAAACGATGTTCGGCGGTTATGCATCTGCGAACTTTGCCCCCTAATCTGCCCGAGCAAAGAGCTTCCAATGAGAACCACAAACACTATTGTCCACCAAACAAAAAAGGTAAACCACAACATACCTGCACCCTGCCCCGTTTGACATACAACCGCCACAAATACTCCGTATTATATCATCCGAGTTCGCTTTTTAGCGATGAAACATCTTGCATACTTCGGCCCTTGAGCGCAAGATCGATTTGCGCCACGTTGCGCATGTTTATGCACTGCATCAATTCTACACAGTTTATTTTTCAGTTCAGCTTCCTTTCGTAACGAAAGAACTCGTGCCCATCTTCGTCGGTTTCGGAAGACGTTTTTATAAATCCATGATTCTCGAACAGCTTAATGGACGGAGTGTTATAAGCGAATATTTTATGTGCGGTCAATTTGCTCCACCCAAAACCTTTCGCCTTCTCAATCAGTAATTCTATGACACGACTCCCAACACCACGACGCCGATACCGATTGTCACCGACCACTATCGGTATTAACTCTTCACACAGAGTAACGTCTCCAACTGGAACCCAGCCGCCGTCAAATACCTCAATAATGTAGACTTGTCCTCTTTGCGACAGCCATTTATACATTTTCTCAATTCGATTGTAATCGAATGGCGCTACATTGGGACCTTCCGAAAAATAAAGAACTTCGGCATCTGTATACCAAGGAATTGCAATCTCCACGTCATCAGGTAATATCAAATCACGGAGTCTAACTGGCAATCCGCCGTTCACCATGCTGAGTTCACCTCGCACCTTCCGTTCCATGAGGATATCTATTGGGTTGTTACATGAATTTTCAAGAGATACGCTATGGGATATTACGGCCCAATAGCGACATTACGGCTGTCTATAACCTATGCATACTTATGCAATATGGGATGTACTTATAGGTTAGAATACGATCTTCTGATCATAGATATTTTTGAATATACCACACTATTCAATTGGAAGATATACCTTTTCCCATAAGCACTTTCATTAAAAAAACCGCCTACCCAATGGTAGACGGTTTAATTCCGCTATTAATTAGTGGATCGATTCTGCTATTTTCTTAATATCCTCTAGTGGAATATCGGTCAGGTTTGTGATTTCTTCAGGTGAAAGTTTCTTTGATAACATGAGCTGAATTAGTTCGATTCGGGCTTTTTCCATGCCTTGTTCATGAGCTTTTTCAATACGTTCACGATAAGACGCTTCTCGACTCACCTCATCAAGAATGGCTTTTTTGCGTGAGATGTAGAGTGCCCAATTCTCTGGGTTGCGTCCGATTTCTTCTACTTCATCTAACGCTTTTTTTAATTCCACATCATTCATCGCCGCCACCTCCAATACATGGTGTATCGTTTTATTTTTGCCGGATTCCAAGAGGAGTAACCATTTTTCCAGTGGATCCTGTACAGCTTTTTCTAAATCGGTGATCGTTTTGCGTAGCTTTGGCATTTCAACAAAGTGAACTTCTAATGCATCTGACAACCGTTCATGCGTTTGATCCTCAACCACATGATAACTCGTATGATACCTGTCCGTCGATGGGAATTGCACAAAGTCAATCAGGTTAATCGTGATCACTCGATGCAATTCTTGATAGGAAGCGCCTGATACCACTTGCCCACGATACAGTTCCGCCCAGTAATACAAGGTGCGTTTCGCCATACCGTAGTCATGCGCCACTTGCATTTCAATGTTGATGCGCTCTTGTTGATCCGTTTCTACGAACACATCCATGCGAGAGAGCTTATCTTCTCGATATTCTTGTGCCTGCTCTGTGTTACCAAATTGCACAGAGATGATCGGTGAAGCTAGGCTGTTTGTAAGCAACGCATTGAGAAAGGACATCAATAGGTCCTTATTTCTCGCTTGTCCAAACAATTGTTTGAACGCGTAGTCAACCATGAGATCAATAGGTTCATTGTGATAGATAGGCATTGGTTGGTCTCCTTCTTATGTTGAGTATAACCAGTCAAAGCCCCCTTGAGAAGAGGGCTTTGACTGGTTACAACGATACTTCCAACACGTGATCCATCGCCGCTTCAGACCGCATAAAGCCTTTATGTGCGTCAAAAAATGTGCGGTGATGCAACAGCGTGTGTAGAAACATGAAAACACTTATTGCCGACATGAGGTTCGTCATGAGACGTTGTGGTTGTGATACGACGAGGAATTTCACCTCTCTTTTACCTCGGATACTTAACCAAGCGTGTCCAATCGTTCCATGCGTGTTCCACACGAAGTGCAAAACACGCGTTGTACCACGTGGACCCGTTCTGCTTGTTGGCAGTTCGAGCAATAGTACACGCCTAGGTTTTCTGTTTCGAGCGCTCCAGGACTAGGCAATACGTATACTTCGTTCTCTAACGAGTCGAAAATACGTGCGTCGTCTGTCTCAGGATCAAATCGATCATCGCATTGCGTTTGCATGTACAGAATCAATTCGCGCAGATCTGTACCCATTTTGATCGTTGTGATGATGCCACCGTCTGAAAAAACAGCAATAAACTGCTTTTGTGGTTGTGCATCCTCTTCATGGACAATCGACACAAAGTCTATCGCTTCTGGATCGATCTGCACAAGGACGCGCTCAAGCGTGTCGTCGTTAGCATCTTCGATCCAAGGCAACAAATACCGCCTAAAATGAGTAGCTACCTCGATCTGTCCATTGACTTCAACGGGAAAGCCTAAGCCGCCACCGATACTTAGTCCAGATGCCGAACAAGCATGCCCATCGATTGTGTATCCGCTGTTCGATTGGATCTGGATCATCCCAATATCGCCGCATGATAGCGCACGTTGCACGTCTTGTAGCGTCCATGCCTTCGGGTACGACTCTTGCACACCGTTTTTGTCCATGATGTAGCGACCGCTGAATGTTTTCATGAAAATCTCTCCATACGTCTCCCGTACACAGCGGGAGACTTGATTTTGCCCGCTGTGTCGGGTTCGATATGAGCATTAAAAGTCGAACATGAATTGATCATCGCCGACAGCTTGTTTCACTTTGCCTGCCTTTTTTGTCATGCCCATCGTTGCTCGTAGATCACCCGCCGTTTTGAATTGAGGCGAGGAATCGTCAACAACGCGTGGCGCAACAAACGCGACGACATCTAGTGTTTCTTCCTGTTCTGGTACAGAGAACACATCGACCTGTGTAGCATCGTTACCGATCACACCGTCCATGTTTTCCTCTGTTACAGCATCCACCATGGCATCCACCAACGGAACACCCGTTAACCGGCGTGTTTCATTGGCCAAGCGTGTCATGGCTGCTTTCATTTCTTGTTTGAACGCATCGCCTTCTAAGGTCAGTACACCTTTTGGCACGTCTTTGTCAGCCAGGCTTGACCATTTATCCGACAAGTCGGCCACGTTCTCAAGATGTGCTGCAAGGGCTGTGGTCTGCACACTTAGCCGATCCGCAGGCATGTACGTACGCATTTCCGATCGATCCAATCGACCTTCTAACA
>NZ_JALBUF010000035.1 GCF_022606465.1 Sulfoacidibacillus ferrooxidans | reverse complement strand
CCTCTTTTTCTACGAGAGTACACGATATAGCACCTTCTGTTTCAGATGCATAGAGTTGATGGAGACGATAGGCGGCCACAAGCCCAGTGATTCCTCCCCCTATAATGACCACATGAGGGTTATTCATGATTGTAGATTCCACCTTTTATGGATTACTTCGCATGGAACTGTGTAGGTACATAAGAACAGGCTGGATCCTCCGCTAAAGGATTTCCTGAATCACTAAATGCACGAGATCGAGACCCACCACAAGCATCCACATAATCACACACACCACATTTTCCACTGAAAGTTCCACTGCGAATAGCCTGTAACGTTGGATGGTTACGATAGATCGCAGATAAACTTTCTTCACGTATATTCCCAAGTGGAAGTGGTAGAAAACCTGCTGGATAGACGGTTCCATCATAGGATACAAAGATAATGCCTTTTCCATCTCGTGTTCCACTTGTTTGAGCTTTAGATACCGTTGTTGAAGCGCCTAATAACATGGTTAATTCGTTAGATAACTTCTGATAGAGGGGACTCAAATGAAAGATCTCAGCGATCTGTTCTGGAAGAGTCATCGTCCTTTCGGGGTCATGTAGTTTTCGTTCAGCTACTACCCTGCGAAAAAAAGGTGCCTCTACGGTGCGCACGGTCATACCATAAGTAGACACATCAAACAAAAAGTGAGAGACATCTTCACATTCCATAGGTGAAATTTCTTGTGAATCGATTCCCCGCCCTACGTGGATGAGGAAAAACACTTCCCAAATGTGCACTCCGTTGGTTTTTAATAAGTGGGCGATTCTAGGTAACTCATGAACATTATCGCGCATCACAGCAGTATTGATCTGAACTTCAAATCCAGCATCAACCAGTCTCCTCATCGCATCGATCGTATCAGAAAAATGCCCTTCAATTCCACGCACGCCTTCATGAGTCTGAGCCGTAGCTCCGTCTAAACTAAGCGAAATGACCTTCACACCAAGATTTTTCATTTGTACAATGGCTTCATCTGTTAATCGTGGGGTAACGCTCGGTGCTACTCCAACCGGAATGTCTAACGAACGAGCTTTAGCAATGAGAGAGAAGACATCCTCCCTCATAAGAGCATCACCACCTGTGACAATAAGAACGGGATAAGGCTTACCGAATGAGGTTAAACTTTCAATAAGACGGAATCCTTCTTCTGTAGATAGTTCTCCTGGCATAGGTTGTGCTATGGCTTGCGCACGGCAATGTTTGCACGCCAGTAAACACGCTCGTGTCGATTCCCAAAAAACTAGCATGGGTCGTTCATTAAAATTGAAGGCTCCCATATCGATCCCACCTAAGACATTAGAATGTTGTTGATACAATCATCATGTACCTTTACATTACTGTAACATGGAGAGTTTCTGATCTCATGACCCATTTGGACCAGTTTGGTACCTGTAACACACATATGGATAGATGATCATTATGGTCAGAACACGAGACAGGCAGCATGTTACCAAAAGGTAAAACAGACCAAAATCATGTCTGAATATGATACAATACATGAATATACTGTGAAGGGGGTCAAATCTTTTGGCTATTGGATTACATCCACCGATTCAGGCAGGTCCAGCATGGCAATATTCATTTTTAAATTTATCTATTCCGGATATCCTTGTTGTGGCTACCATGTTGATTATTTTTATCGTAGCGATTGCGTTACCGTTTCCGGGAGACAAATCATGAGTAAGAATTGGACGCGCTCTACGCGCGAATGGATCAATCGGACGATTCCGATGGAACACTTACTGCCAGATACGATGCCAAAATATGTGCACTCTTATGTGTACTTATTTGGGATATTGACGCTTGCAGCCTTTGTGTGGTTAATTATTACAGGATGTGTACTTGTGATCTTCGGGCCGGACTGGTGGCATGTATCTCCCGTGGGACATTTTTTTAATAGTATGCATTTTTGGTCCGTTCAGGCGTTTTTCTTTTTCATGGTCCTGCATTTGTGGGCGCAGTATCTGATGTCAGCTTGGCGTGGAGGACGTCATTTTACGTGGATTGGTGGTTGGCTCCTCTTTTTGGTGTCGATTCTAGGAGCCTTTACAGGATATCTTTCGCAAAATAATTTCGATTCACAGTGGATTGCTGTTCAAGGGAAAGATGCCATTAACTCGACCGGGCTCGGAGGTTTTGCAAACCTTCTTAACTTTGGACAGATGTATGGATTACATATCTTTCTTATCCCATTAGCCATCTTTGTGCTCATTGCAGTGCACCTATTTCTTGTGCGCAAACATGGGGTGGTTGAACCATTGCCATTACGCGAGGAGGAAGCAGACTGATGGCAAATAAGCACGACCTTAAAACACCAGCAATCTATCCGAATGATCAATATGAACAAGCCCCTTATGATTTATTAAAAGAAGGTACCATAGCCATGGTTATCGTGGGCGCACTTGTGCTCGTGTTTGCAGGAATTTTCTCAACACCAGATGTTCCTGCATTAAGCGCAAAACAAGTCGTTACACAAGAGCCCATGTTGCTTGTTCAGACAGAGCTAAATGATCTAGGAAATCAAAGCCTAATCGCGACGTATGGTCCACCCTATAATCATGGAACAGAGTCCATCCAATCGTTAGGGTCCTTTTCCCCACAAGCGTGGGCGGGGATTCAGATTCCGATCACACCTGCCTATACGGATGTCATTCGCCCTTTAGAGCGAATGAGCCACGTAAACCCGCAGATCACGTATACTCTGGCTACTTGGAATACGGCAACGTCTGCACAACAGCAGCAATGGGTGAAATCCGTAGAAAACCACTTATCTACTGCAACGATCATACATGGACAATTTGCAATTCCAGGTCAAAGCGCATTGTATGGTCCTGTTCCTGCCATGGTAAATGAATATCTAAATATTGCACAAAGTGGATTGCTTGAAGCAGCGATTGACGGTTCCAAAGGGCCAACGCCTATTCTGAATCGGACGAAGTCACTTTTGCTTTTTCAGGGAAACGTAGATAGTGTCTACGCGAGTAAACTGAATATGCTTGGTGGCGAATGGGGAATCATGAAGGAAACCGGGAATTATCCTGGAGCAGTATGGCTGTGGTATTACACTTTGTTATATCAAATTCCTCCGTATAGTACTTCTTCTTCTGGTGATTTAATGGTTGTTGTGACGATCCTCTTGGTGACAGGTCTTCTCATGTTTACTCCCTTTATTCCAGGACTAAGATCAATTCCGCGGTGGCTTGGAGTCTATCGCTTGATCTGGAGAGATTATTATCGTGAGGAGAAAGTGAAACGAAGGGAGAGGAAGGCACGTGGCTAATGTGCCTTCAACGCATGCACGACATGAGCGTCCTTGGTTCCTTCCCCCCATTTGGCTTGTCTTGATCATCACGATCGTAGGTACATATGGTACAGGAGTGGTGTATCATTCACTAACTACCGACGATTGGAATGGATCTATAGGGGGTATTCTTGCCTTACTTTTTGCTGTTTTACTTCTTGGCACACCTTTAGGCATGGCTCGTTATCTTCAATGGATAGCCAAGCAAAACAATAAAAAACGCCGTACTCACCCATGATTACGAGATTGTTCGGCGTGTAAAATATTTTAAAATTTCGCAGACAGTTGTTCAAAGCCAAGGGTACAATGAAATTGCATCATGGCTTTGAACAACTGTGGCTTAGTAGAATCTTCATTTTTCGAGTATAAAGCTCTACTCGTTCTTTATATTCTTGAGGATCCACAATGAATCCCCCCACGCATCGCTGTGCACTTGAGAGGGGAGTTTCTTGCCGTCACCAGCGAAGCTTCCTAACTCATGGATCCCTGCGTCATCGTATTTCTACCATTACGGCTTATGTGGCTTTTCTTTTCAGGCGTCACTTCGGATCGCCCCTACCCTATTTTCTTAAGACTCATGGAACGACATCATGCAATAGAACAACTTACAACAGCATGCAAAACAGTTACCATCGCCTTTTTGATTTTTGTGATGTTTCTACTACTTGGTCATACAATTTTACATGTATTTGGAATTTCAGTAGCTGCTTTTTGCGTAGCAAGAGGAATCTTGATTTATGGTATTGCTCATCGCCTACTGCATCCCACTCCAACCACTGTTCCTATCCTTCAAGTTGTAGCAGGAGAAGCAAGTATAGAAAAGGAACCTCTTTCAACTCCATGAGGACCCCCTTATTAGCTGGGTGGACAATGGCTACAGCATGGCACGATCGACCGGGTCTGATTTCATGACAAATTCAATTGCAGTATGTATTGGATGTACTCTTGTACTTGCAATGACTTTTATCGTTTTTTACTATGCGAATAACATTAGTTGACGTATTAGTTACACGGAAATTCATGTGATTTTCCCTTTGATGGGACTACTACTAGCTGTGATTGCCGTACAAATGATGGCTGAAGGCATATTAGGACGATTCCCAGGACGAATCCATATGCTAGTACAAGTATGAAATGTCAAGATAACCTATATAAACATATAAGTTGCATTCCCACGTCGACCTTCATTTCTGCTGATTTCAGATCTAAAGATGCGTAGACTTTGCATGATCTAAGGATGCGTGGGTTCTGAGTGTAACGAGTATGACACTATAAAGGACTCCGCTCATTAAAAATGCAAACAAAACCCCCATATTACTTCCTTTAAAAATTCCCTTAGATAACAGTCCATTAAAGAGTGGTGAATTAGTAAAAAGCAGACCCACGGTTATGCCAAAAAACCAACACATCAAAGCCCATCCATTGAAACTTTGATACCATTGAATCTTTCCTTTATCCCCATGCTCAAAGTCGTATGATGGGTATTCAAATTTCTTACGAAGAATCCACTGATCCACAAGAAATACCGCTTCCCATGAGGCAAGACCAACACCACCAAGGCTCATAAAAGACTCAAACGAACCCAGGAAATCTTGATGAATAAATAATACGTACATTGTTATCGAGATCATAACGATGGCATCAATAATGATCGTTTTGTGTCGTGCTGTACGTACACCCATCGTCAAAAGATTCAATCCAGAAGAATAAAGTCCCAAATTCGCCTGTGCAAGCATTCCTCCTACTGCCGCGATAAGATAAGGAATCATCATCCATTTGGGCAAGAAATTCTCTATGGCTGCTATCGGATTTTCAGCGGTCGTAAAACCAGGGCTACGATATGTCAGAACTACCCCCACCATCATCAAAATAAAGACAGGAATGAAACTACCTGAGGTTACCATCTGGACAATGGTACTCTTCTTAACCGTGCGTGGTAGATATCGACTATAGTCAGCAGCAACATTACCCCAACTGATTCCGGTTCCAGCAATGATAATCGAAACAGCAGGAAGAAAACCACTGATCCAATGTCCGCTCGGAGCTATCCATAATTCATTCCAATCAACACCTTTAAATAACAATACAATTACACCAAAAGTAAGTAAGCCAAATACCCAACTGAATATTTTCTGGATTAGGACAAGCGTTGCTTGTCCTAAAAACCCAAATGCAATCACTAACCCACTAAAGATAACCAAACTCACAACAGAAATGAAAATCGAGGTCTTACCACCTACAACTGCTTGAAGTAATGCCTCTAGCGATAAGGTTCCAATAATAACAGAAACAGATTCCCAGCCGAGGAGGTTTATCCAACTCACGATGGTAGGTAGAACATTTCCACGATCGCCAAATACGGCTCGTGATAAGGTTAGCATGGGCGCACTTCCATCCCGTCCAGCGATGCTCAATATCCCAACGATAACAAAAGACAGAGAACCAATTCCAGCAGCCAATAATGATTGTAAAAAACTTAACTGATAGCTTACGATAATACCCCCGTACAAAACATTCAAAATGCCGATATTAGCCGCAAACCAAATCCAGAACAAATCCATAGGACATCCTGTCTTCTCAGTATCTGGAACCCCATTGATCCCGTTTCGTTCTATGTGCCATGGCTGATTGGCACTTGTTCTTTTTATCATTCTACGTTTCCTCCTATCCAAATTGTAGCCTCTCGTCATTGGATTTTTATTGATACTTTAAGGGATTTTAATCTTAAGATTTTTGTTATTACCTCCACCGCTCGTGTAGTGACCTTGTCTGGATAAGGTCGAGAATTAAAAATTGTAATTCGAAATCCGATGAAAAATATCATAAAGATCCGAAAAATACTTGATATTTCACTACCCCAATCATCGCGATGGAGAGTCTAACCCACTCTATCCTTTATCGCCTCACTATTTCGGAGGCATCCTCATCCTGGTTGGCAGGGACTGGACTTTCATCGATAAGTTCTGGTTGATCGACCTTTCTGGAACCGCGTCCTGACTGAGTAGCAGGTATGCCGCTCGAGACATCCATATCACCGACCCAGGTAACCGTTTACGCTCCTATCTCCTCATGTTGCAGGTAGGGTGTACCTCCACCATCAAGCGGATCAACGAATTACGCCGCTTTTGTCTCTTCAAGAACCTTCCAATGACGAGAGGCTATAAGTGAAAGTACACACCATCTATTAAGTCACCTCTCTAAAAAATGCAAAGCTCCATTCAAAAAAGGGGATATCCGCCCACACAAAAACCTCAACTCAAAAAGAGTTGAGGTTTTTGCCAATTCTCAATGATCGTTGATTCTTCAGGCAGGTCTCCTGGCTACGATTCATCGCTTACTACAGCCTTCCCAGATGATCCAGTGGCTTTGTAGTTGCTCCTCGACTACAGTGGCGGGCTCCGCGTTCTTTTTTATTGAACTTCCCTATTCTCCCTAGTAGGGCACCTGAAAAATACCATATACTTTGATAAAGATATAACATACATCTGCTGTTAGGCTATAGGGGTGGACACAACGAATCGAGAGTGTGAAAATAAGTAAATCGATTCGAGGTGTTCATGGTGACAAAGACAAATAGATACAGCACGGAATTTAAATTGAATACGGTGAAAAT
>NZ_JALBUF010000034.1 GCF_022606465.1 Sulfoacidibacillus ferrooxidans | reverse complement strand
AAGCTAGGGCGTCTTTGTCTCCTTTGCCGATCTCGACAAGCTGCTTGAGCATGTGTTTATCGCTCGCATCGCCTGCACCAATAGGACCGGAACGGCGAATACCCACGATCACCACTTGCTTGTACACTTCGTACTCGTTGTCCTCGAATCGAAACACCTGAATGTCTCGATAGCGACCCACCAGTGCGGAGGCTAAGTTCTTGTCGATTTGCGGTTGCGGAATAATGAACACGAGAATCCCATGGCTCACTAGATACCGAGACGTCATACGCAGGAAAATAATCTCCTTGCGATCAGACTGACCCTCTGTATCTTTTGTCGCTCGATCATACGGTGGATTGAGCCACATCAGGCCAAACGCTTGTTTGTCAATCCTGGCGTGTTCAATCGCCACGTGTTTCACGTGATCGAGGACAGCGGACGCTTTTTCAGCTCGGGCGCCGTCTAGTTCAATCCCGTAGGTGACCGCCTGTGTGCCCTTGGCTAACCGACTTAACGCCTCTCCTTCACCTGCACACGGATCTAGCATGCGCACAGGTGCATCAGGGACGTGCAACAACCGCTTGATCAAGTCCGTTTGGCTAGTTGGTGTAGGCACATAGCCCATTTTGCCTTCTTGTTCGATTCTCATCGTCTCCCGTGTCATACAACAAGGAGACGGAAGGCGGTGGCCCTCTGTCTCCTTGTTGCAAGACAGAGGGGTTCACCTCCTGTTTTTTAGTTGATCGCTCCGTGTTCACGGAAACTATAAAATGTTTGAACACCTAGAATCAGATGATCAAGGACTTCGATACCTAGTAGGCTACCAGCGGATACGAGACGCTTCGTGACCACATGATCCTCGCTTGATGGTTCACAATCACCACTTGGATGATTATGAACCGCAATGATCGCTGAGGCGTTTGCCACAATAGCTGCTTTAAACACCTCGCGTGGATGAACGATACTAGCAGCTAAACTGCCAATGCTCACCGTGTGAATAGCATTGATTTGATGCTTTGTATCTAAGAGCAAAATAATAAAATGCTCCCGATCAACGCCTGATAAATATTCAGACGCCACCTTCGCTGCATCATTCGATGTTTTGATTTTGCGTATCCCATCATAGGGCATACGCCGTTCTTTTACGGCAATGACATCGATTCTTACCATCGGTATCTCCTATCCTTTTCGCCCCCGTACACGGTGGGGACGTAGTAATTCCCACCGTGTTGGGTTGAAAAGTCTGATTAACTAGCGATAGCTGAATGTGTTGTATCGACGCTGTTGATTGCTGCTACAATGGCATCGGACGCTTGTTGAATCCGTCCCATGGAATCTCGCAAGATCTCCACTGCATCGTCACCCGACCAACCGATCAAGTACCCAAACGTATAGTCTGATGAATCGATACCTAACGCTTGGCATACCAGGAAGGCGGTAGATTCTGCTTCTACTTCTTTGATTGTCGGTGGTAAACCCGACCGATGATGCAATAGACCATGTGCCCACTCGTGAGCGAGCGTTTTGATCTTTTGCGCGATCGGATTGGTGCCTAGAATCTCGATATGGCCATCGGTGTGATAGAACGCACCGTTCGCGCCATTGAGATCCGATGATTCATGCACAGGAAACGGACACGAATCCACCATGCGTTGTAGCAACTGCTCATCGACTTCTTGGTGAAGGAGATGAACTGCAGGTGCTTCCGGCAAGGGCTCACCAGCCGTTTGCTCGATATCAAAGACGTACACCGTGCGAAATCCATAGATGACGCTTTTCGTCTCTTCGTTTTTGTCTTTTTTGACGAGAGGAGCGAATATCGCCATCCCCTTCTCGCCTTTTTTGACGTAGCGACCCTTTTTCCCCCACTCTTTAAATCCGGCTACATACGTTGCATCTGGATTTTGCGCCCAAATCATGAGCCGATTGTGGAATGAATAGGAGGGAAAAGATGCGGCAAACTTGAGAAAGTTAGCCCATTCCGCATTGTCGAATAGTCTTTTTAGATGTGACTCTAACTTGTTCATGGCCTCGTTTTTGTTCATATGTTCGCCCGCACGAAACCTGCTGGGTACCCCCCGCAAGTTTCGCGAGGGCTACCCCCTTTCGTGTGTTAGGTCGAAGGATTCATCTTACTTGAATAGGTTGGTGCAGATCACCAACAAGAACGAGATCTTCTTGGCGATCGTCATCCATTCGATCCACGACGGGAACAACGTCACGCTTGGAGAGAAGGTGATGAATAAATAGCCTCCCCTTTTGGGTCCATTCCGTTGACATTCTCGCCATGTGTCTACCGTTGCTGTTGACGTACTCCGTCGTTTTCGACTTGGTATAGCCCATCCCGACATGCTCTTGGTAGAGGAGCCATTGATCGTTGATTTTGTACTGAACCTTTTCCTTATGAAGAAGATCGTTCAACTTCTGGCCAGAAAGTCCGTAGTCTTTCGCTATTTGCGAAATCGTGACGGTGTTGGTGGACTCGAGTATCTGATCGACATAGGTCAACTTCGGTTCATATTCCGCTATGCGTTGTTCTAGCATGATTTTTTGCGCTTGGAGGGATTGACGTTCACGTTCTTCTTCAATCCATCTCTCGGCGCGTTCGATAGGATCAGCGATCATATACGAAAAAACCTCTTGTTGATGCGCTACTTCCTGTTGCATCCGACGAAATTCTTTGATGTACGCCACCTTAAAATGCATGGCGTCTTTACCTGTATAGCCCATGGCTAAGAGTGTGAATCCATCTTCAGTCATCAGGAATTTAGCGTATTCTCGGCCTCGGTCGTTCGTATACGTTGACTCCCCAAAATTGAGGAGTGAGAAATCTCCCTCAATTTCTGCCATGATGCTTTGAATATCACGCATCACATGATCATGTCTCTTCTGAAATACATTAGCCACCGTTAAACTATCCGTGACTGCTTTTCCGTTTTGAACAAACACCCATGTCTGATCCATGTGTTATACCTCCAGTGGTTTGATTGACTCTCCCCACTGGCCATGCCGGGGAGAGTGTTGATCCCCTAGCATGGGTAGGCGTTCTTGGATTAGGCGGTTTGATTGCTTGCAGATACCACCCGAACCGGAAGCACAATCGCTTTTTGGTTGGGGTTGTCCGATTCTAACTGAATGGGACTCGATGGACCCGTTGGCTTAATCGTGATCGTATCTCCGTCCATCGACTTGATGGCTTCGATCATAAATCGAACGTTAAACCCAAGGTGAAATGCTTCTCCTTGAATGGTCGCTTCTACTGAATCTTCCACTTTCCCCACCACAGGATCCTGTGATCGGAGCTTCAACTGTCCATCGTTCGCCTCGAAATGTGCGATTTGATTGTCTGTCCCGTGGCTAATGATGAGCACACGCTCTAGAGTCTCAATGAGCACAGCACGTTTGACTGTATAGTGTGCAGCAAATCGTGTAGGCCAGATCTTCGTCATATCAGGGAACTTCGCATCAATCGCTTGAATCCGAAAACTTGTTCCCCCATCATTCCAACTGGCTGTCACGTGATTGTCTATAAGCACGAGATGAACCATTTCATCATCATCACTTGGCAACATCGCCGCTAAATGATCGAGCCATTCAGATGGAATGACCGATGATCCAGTTCCTGTTTCAATATCCGTGTCTACATGGCTAAAGGCCAAGCGAAACCTGTCCGAACTCACTGCTGTGAGTCCTTCCCCAAGCGAGAGCTGTACGCCTTGTAGCGCTGGGCGATCGGATGAGGTGGAACACGCATAGGTGGACTGTTTGATCAATTGCTTGAGATCCTTGGCATTCAGTTCAGCACTGCATGTGCACTCTGCATCCTGATAGGATGGGAGCTTAAATGTTTTGGGGTCAAAGGTCTGCAGTTCAAACTTTGAGCGCTCTGACTTCACAATCAGCACGCCTTCGCTTGAAGAACGAAAAGACACTTGTTTCCCACTTAACCGCTTGACGATCTCACGAATTTCTTTTGCGTAGACCACGACGACGCCAGGCTCTTCAATCGCAGCTGGATTCTCGCCAAAGCCCATATCGATGAGCTTGTGTCGCAAGGTGACTTCTGCCGTAACCGCTAGGAAGTTCACTGTATCATCATTCGTTGCTTCGATGCGTACGGTCCGCAACACAGGTGATGTCACATGCGTTGGAACCACACGGATGATATCGTCTAATACACGTAACAAGTCTTTTTTATTGAAGATGATGTTCATTTGGTTAGTCTCCCTTGTTGACTACCCGCCGCCGCGAGAGTCTCATAGTCAAGACCCCACGGCGGTGGGAGGAAAGCAAGGTAGATTATAGTTGGTTAATTAATTCATCAACATCAATCTTCGCAGACACTAAAATACTTTTTCATGTTTTTGGATTGATTGTTTTTCCTGAATGCATAGGGACTGTAACTACTTGATGACTACGTGAGCTTAAAAAATGTTGATGAGATCCTCTTTGTCGAAGAAATATACATCCACATTTTACAAGCACCCGTATCAGTTCTTTATCCGTGATTCGCGGTAAAGGAGGCGTGAAAATCGACCTCCAATCTACGAATCAAGATTTCATCAGCATCGGTTGCATTCACCAAAACCGCAGGTTGATCAGTAGGAATCGTTCGTCCTAATTGCAATAATGATTCAATATGGCCTTGAATCGCATCTTTAGCCATACGAGTAGCTTCATCCAACGTATCTCCCTGAGTAAAACAGCCAGGCAGTGATGGAACAGATACCGAATACCCTTCTTCTTCTTTTTCAAAAATAACCGTAAATTTCATTATTTTAGCTCCTCGCTCACCAATCTTGTTACCTACAGTGTAGCAAGGAGTGCGTGAAATTACACGATTAAGTGAAATCACGAAGAACACCTCGTACTCCTCGCGCTATGCGCTTGAATACAATACTCATCAGGTGTAAACAATGCAAAACCTTTTCCCATTGCACGAATCGTAATGGGTACACCGCGTTGCTCGTAAAATTTCTTCGCGCGTTCAGCGCTTTTTTTCGTGTCTGCACGAGTCACAAATTTCATGAAAACATCCCCTTATCGTCTTTTTGGGTACAAAAAATCCAGCCTCTTGCTTAGGACACCTGTGTAGGAATCCATAGCGTTTCGCCTGGTTGAATCGTTCCGTTGATGTGGTTGCGGGTACATACCTCGTCAACCACATCATTCACGTTCACTTGCGATGGACAGTGTTGTTCGCACAAGCCCCAAATGGTCTCTCCCTGCGTTACCGTGACGCGTTCCCAAGTATCCACTTTAGGTGGCGTCGTAACCACATTGGCAAACCAAATAGAAGCGAGCACATACAAGCCTGCACCAATTGCAAGTTTCGTCTTTTTTTTCATGTGTACCATCCTCATAGGCTATATTTCACCTACGAGGCCGCCGCTCGAAGGTGATTTCTCACCCCCGATTGCGGCGGGGTATCTCTTAGTTAACTATGTTGAACACCAAAAATCTTTTCAATCAAGAATTGCTCCATTTCGTGTAATTCTTGATCGCTCATCTGATGTTCTTTTCTACTTCTTATTTCCGTTTTTACTCGATCAAAATATATACGATCAAGTTTTGAAAAATCCACAATGACACTCGTTTTTAATGGGTCGGCTATATCATCTGCGGCAAACTCTGCTGCAAGAGCATCCAACGAGTTGTAGGTGAATTCTTCTTCCGTTTCTCCTTTTTTAGCAGGAAAGTTATTGAACCACACGCCGTTAAATCCATGTGTGATCAAGATTCTTTCTCCCTTCATTGCACACCGCCCCTTTGTATTTGCTTATCAAGGGAAGCGAAGTAGTTGCTAATTTCATCTTTAACAACATCCACTGGTGTAATTTACACACCTATATTGATTCGCTCATCAATGACAGCAATTCTTGCGTCGCTGGCCCCATGTCAACAATCTCATTCGGATCTTCTCCGATCATGTCCCACACAGACAATCGATCAAAATCAACTGTAATTGATTTTTTGAGCGTGTCAGGAATTTGTTTAGCCACTTCTCTTGCCAATGCGTAGATACGAACGTCAATCAATACTTCATCGTTGCGTATACTCATTGGAAAGTTGATAAACATGACTTCATCAACTTCATAAAGATTTTTCATTGGATTACGTTCCTCGAATAATTCCCTTTTATTCATGTACAAAACCACCACTTCTTATGATTCTTTCTTCCTTCATTGCGGTTGTAGTTGTAACACGTCTACCAGTTTCATTCGAGTGTTAGTAGGAAGTTCTTCGGCTATCCTTTCCAAAGCAGCAAGGACATTCAAATCCCATTCCTGATTTCCACAATTCGGGCAAATCATCGTAGGAACTCCTTCAAAAACAATGTGCCTACCGTCTGGAATCTCATACTCAGCGAAAATCTCCTTACTGTCTGTTTTGCATTCAAAGCAACATTCATCGGCAAGAAAAATTTCTTCCTGGTACGATCTTATAGCTTGTTGGAGGAATTTTTCCTCGTTTCCATTGGTCCATAGCGCTGCCTTCAAAGAGACCATATTCCGCATCTCCTTAGTCCATTTTTTTGTGGTTTCCCGATCTTTTTTTGTAGTCATGGCACTTCACACCTCCATGACTACCAGTATACCTGATTGAATTGTTCTTATTTCCAACAAACCCGAACAGAATAGGTTTCGTCCCACTTCCACGATTCTATAGACGGATCATAGACAGTGGCGACGTATATTTTCTTGATTGGATTGTTAGGATTAACAAGCAGTACTAAATGGATCGGTCGATAATTGCCAGTAGCAACCTTGGCATATCCAAGCCATACCCATTTGTAAGTTAGACCGTGTTGACTATCCTGATACACATGAAATTCAACGCAATCTCCATTTTCTAAGGCCTCTTGCGATTGCCAAGCCAGTATATTACGGAAGCTTTCGCGGTGATCTGAGTGTACTCCCCACTTCACTGTGTAGCCCAGATCTAGTAGTTCACGCAACTCGTCTCCATGTTGGCTAACATGGCGTTGACTACGAAGCCATTTTTTTCGATTGGTGATACATTCTCGATGCTCACATTTTCTCATTTTTCCGCCCAACACTCTCGCGCTAAACGGAAAGGGTCTCCCCTTCTCGCTAGTTTCAACGAGAAGAGGCCTTCCCTCCTTTGGTTTAGTTGGCTTTATGATGAGCGACCGTAATGGACCACTCATTGGCGATATACACGGTTTTGATCGTGAACGGCAGGTTAATGACCACGTGTACGGGCTCTCCTGCGATTTCCCCACGTTTCATCACGTGGTGTTTCGATTCTTGAACCGTCACCCCAAACCGGGCAATCTGTTCAATCGCATCAATGGGCACTCTGCGCTGCACGATTCGACGAACGGCGTGCACATCATAGACAAATTTGGTCATGAGACTCGCTCCTTTTCGGCAACAACCGACAAACCAGATACAAACATCTGATCAATCGCGTGCCGCTTATCGATTTGCTCTCGCGTTACAGAGAAAACTGTCGCCAGATTCCCTGCCTGATAGTAGCTCAAGATAGCTATCACTTTGATCTCATCGGACACCTTCGGATGGCAAAACCACGGAAGATCCATGATCAAGCACTCCTTTTGACCGGATGATCAGGTGACTCGATACCTTTAAATGCTTCAACGGCCAAAGCACATTCAGCCACATAAGCAGCTATGACTTGACCTGTAAAGATCTCATCGAACAGACGTTGCACGCTTTCCGCATTATCGACAAACATAGGCATCGTTTCACCCCGTGCCGCCGCTAATGCTTGTCCGATTTCAATATCACAGCGGATTGATTCCGAAGTGGAAAGCAGTCGATAAGGCCGACCCTTCCATTCAATACGGAATGCATCTTTGATCTCACCCGTTTCTTTGTTCACATCTACTAAATGGATCTGAACATGACGGAAATGGGCGTTCAATTTTTCGTGTTGCATACGCACATAAGCCAATCGATAGCTACCAAGCGCATGAATGATGCCCTCTACACGTGCGATGTCTGATGCAATCACCGACAGGTCGTGTTCGACGGATTTCATTTTTTGAGTAGCACTCGTTATCATTTGCGTTTGCGCTGTGTAGGTGGCAGCTTCTTGCACATCCAAGCGTTCATCCTGCTCAAATTGAGCGATGCGCGCTTGGGTCAAAGGTTCCACATCTTGTGCTTCAGGAACTGCAAGCCAGCGGTCTACTTCCGCTTTGACTTGATTTCCCTCTTCGATGAGTGACTTCATGTGCTTAGTAATAGCGGCATTGTGAGACTCTACTTTGATGCGAA
>NZ_JALBUF010000033.1 GCF_022606465.1 Sulfoacidibacillus ferrooxidans | reverse complement strand
TCGCTTGTGTTCCGATATAGACGACACGAGCGTTAGCGCGGCGGATCAGGTGAATCAGATCAATGGTGTCTTGCCTTGTCTGAGCAAACCACTCTGTGAGTACAACGACATCCCCTGCTTGAAACGGCGTGTCTTTGGCCATTTGGGGATATTGCAGCCACTGAGATCCAACAAATCGTTCGCGCACATCGGTTTCAAAGGTGACATACAGCATCGTTTTACCCCCTGACCCCGTGTATGACGTCCGACCAGGTGTGTATCGGATCAGTCGGTTCACCATCCATCGCTACCCACGTATGATCAACCTGCCCTACGATCATCGGTACGCCTTGAATGATGTTGTTGATCGGACTCGTTGGCATGACATAATCGATGGCACTTGCAGGAACGGAAATACCTGCCTCATGCAAGCCGGATGCCGTCAGTGCTTTCGCTTGGGCAAGCGTGGTGACCGTTTTTCCATTCGCATCGAGATACACGCTGACAAGTTGCACATCCTTGAGATCACCTAGTTGTTGTAGGTTTTGCAGCGCTGCATGACAATGCGGACACCACCAAGCAAAAAATAACAGAGGTTTCGTTGTAGGCATCTGAATCGTTTGGCCACTTGCATTGACGATCTGATGGGCAAACAACGGTGTTACATCATAGGGCTTCATAAACCCATCGACGATCGACGTATCTTGGCTAGAGCTATGCGTGATAGGTGCTGTTTGCTCTATCTTAGAAACAGGTTTCGTAGCATGAACGGACGCCTGTTGTGTACCACATCCACTTAAAAGACCCATGATCGCTAGACTTCCTGCAGTCCATTTCCACACTTGATGATTCAAAACAATCGCTCCCTTAGATAATTTCTGTGTTTCTATTCATAGACTAACGGAAAAAGCAAGCATAAAACTCTCCATTTTCAATCCACTTTTTTCACATCTTAATACCCGTGATACACGCCTGTACCTGCAACCACACCAGGAATGTTCGTTGGGTTTCCCCACGCTGATTCAATATGTCCAATGGCCGAAATCGCATTGTCTAATGGGTTCCAAATATCTGTATACGCACCGAGATGATCGCTGACAAACGTGCTCGGAAGCATTTGCATGAGACCTGACGCATGTTCTCCATCGACAAGAATGGGGTCCACCGCATCTGGATTCCCACCGGATTCATGCATGACGATGATGGCTAAGTAGGGCAACCAACTTTCATTGACACCACCCGATATGTCATGAGCCGTGTTGTAGGCCATGACGATGCCAATGGCTTGTTGTAAAATGGACATCACCTTTGCGCTTGGTAACGGTTCATTCGATCCAGCAGGCGGTAGTCCACCTGTTTGAAACACCATGTTGAATCCAGAGACCATGTGTTGCACATACGGATCACCCAGCGATGGATCGACCGCTCCGATCATGCCCGCTAACACATCACGATTCGCGCTATCCTCGATAAACGTTCCTTGTTGCGTCTTAATATGAGCGAATAGATTCCACACTTTGGACCACGAATAGGTCCTATGGCTACTTAGCAACTCCCACGTCGATGTCCATACTCCATCAGGGCATCCAGCATACCCTGTCTTCACATCGACATACGTATCGGTTAACGTGCCATCCCACGTGTTGGCGTAGGAGAGGAACGTCACTGGAGTCTCTTGTTGGTTCTCGACACACGTGGTTTTGCACGTTCCTTTGGGTGTACACGTCGTCACATCATGAAAGGTTTCCTTGATGTCCACTTCATGAATCCACGTATATTGTGGCGTGAAGTAGCCATAGTACAGGCTGGCTTGTAGCGGTTGAAGATTGTTCACGACTTTCCCTATACTCATCAACAGAGCGGATGGAACATTGACTTGTTGCGTCTGCACTTGTTCGATCTGTGATGCGTCCAGTCCCGTTTGCCACTGGTTAGCTACGATTTGCTCGCGCTTTTGCAACACATGCTCTTGAATCTGTTGCGTCTGAGATAACGTTACTTGACCATTCGCTGACACCGTTCCGTTTCCGCTAGCCGTAAAATCCCCAATAAAAAAGGCGAAAATAGAACCTGCCACAAGAATGCCAAACATAGCGAGCAGCATACCCGGTCCCACAAAGTACATGAATCCTTTCACGATCAGCCAAAGGATCAGTTCATTACGATTGGTCGGTATTTTTGAAATGGGCGATAGCAGTCGCAACCACTTTTTCAGATGGTTCACCTCCTTGCTCATCAAGCATAGAAGAAAGTCAACCCTAAAAACTCTCCATTTTCACTACTCTTTTTTTGCGCAAAAAAAAATTCGCCTTCAACCTGCAAGGCGAACAAACAGAACCACCATCATGTCGTGCCACAGACAAAAGACCGCTTAGAGAGTGTCTCCAAGCGGTCTTTTGCGTGAATCAAGGTCCCTTCAATTCTGGATTTGCGTTCAAAAACGCCGCATCTTGCGCATTGACTTGCGCCGGTGTCGTTGGCATGCTTTCTCCATCCGTCGGATCATTGTTTAGCTTGACCCATGTGATACCGGTTTGAGGTACACTGCTATTCGGTACTTGGTGGATAAAGTACCATGTCGGATCGTTAAACAACTGCGCAATATTCGGTATGGTTGTGATCACCGAACCGCAATTCGTATTGACGGTAATCGTCGCTGTGATCGTTGCTGCTGTACTGGCGTCACCTGTCATATTCCACGCCGCTAATTCAAGATGTTGTTGTCCATCCAAGCGGTTGACGTACTTAGGAATCGGCGTATAGGCTGATGCGTATTGGCCAGCATAAGGCGCATACCCATTGGCCCCATCATACGGATTGATGATGTCCACTCGATCCAATGTGGCTGTGTCCAAATTGGTTGGATACTTCGTTGTAGGCGTTTCTGTCCATGTGCGTGTCGTTCCGTCTGGGTTTTTCATGACAAAGGTCACATCCATCGACTGCATCACGTCAAACGGACTCCCCGTCCATAAAATCCTAAACCCAAATCCACCTGCAGGACGTACATACACATAGGGTGCGCCGTTCACACCAGCATACGGATTGGTATACGTCGGTAACTGCTGTCCTGTTATGGTGTCGTCAACGGTCACCAATCGGTTGACTTGAGTGGCTGTTTGATTACTATCTGACCACGGATCACCAGGTACTCCGGGATCCATGAGCAACCCACTAATTTCTAGGTTCTGTAGATTGTCCACGTAGATATGATCATACGTGACAGGCTCGTCCACCCATTGATACGTGGTGTAATCCCCTGTACAGACTCCCTCCACACCAGTATGTGTCGTGGCTTGTAGCACCCAATTCGTATCCATCCATGTTAACTTGTCATATCCTTGACTGGTACACGACGTGCTTTGTTCAAGCACTTGTTCGATCGGTTTCTGTGGAACGCTACCATTTTGACAAGAAGACAACAAAGACGCTGTCCAGGTCACGCTCGCTGTATTCGACTGATAGGCATTATTCACATACACAGCTCCCGCTTGGTATGTCGTCACATAGGCGATAAACGTATCGGTTTGCGCGCTTTGTTCCGTGACTTGTGCCGTGACCGAACCTGAAAAGCTGCCTCCCACATAACGATCCGTCGTTTCATCGAAAATCTTCAGCCATTGCGTGTCATTGTCAGTGTAGCCGCTTGCTATCGTAGCGGTCAGTGTAGACGATTGTCCCACTTGTACAGAGGTTGGATTTGCCGTTAACGTCACATCCACTGATTGTTGCCCCTGTAACCACGTAACGCTGACTGTATTGGACGTTGCGAGCACTTGATTGGATGCATTGTACAACACAGCTGTATAGCTGACCGTTTCTGGAACGTTCGCAACGGCTGTCGTAGACAACGTAGAGGTCTGCGAGTTCTCTGTTTGCGCACTACCGTTAAGTAGCGTGTTATCGTAATCGTCATCCATCAAGTGCAGATAATCTCCGTTTTGAAACCCAGTTGACGTCACTTGTAGAATAGAAGGATCGTTCACCGCGAGTGATGTGGGCGATGCGCTTAGTGTGACAGTAGGTGCAGACGTTGGTTGACCCCAGTCAATCGTTGCTGTTTCCCCTGTGGCACACTGAGAATTGCTATCGTAGGTCAATTCAAGATTGCCTGTCGAATTGGTTCCTTTTTCTACAGTTAGCGTTCCTTGTCCTTGATTGTTCAGTGTGATAGCCGTTAGCTGACTGCCGTAAGTGCCACCCACTATCGTTCCTCCACCAACATCGATACTCACACCTACCGTATCTCCAGCATTTCCATCAATCGTTACGGTTTCGTTATTATCGGTTGTGGTATAAACACTGGCAGAAAAATGCGGTGGTATAGGACATGCGCTAGTTGTCGACCAGTCAATCGTTGCTGTTTCCCCTGTGGTACAATCGTCCGTATCCCCTGTAACCGTCACAGTAGAAGTCGTTGCGCCTGCGCTTTGATCAATGGTAACACTTGTTTGTCCATCTGCTGGAATGGTCGTTTGCGTGGTTGTTTGCCCATTTGCAAAGGTTCCATCTGTCACAGTAAGTGTCACTGTATCTCCTGCTTCACCCGTCACTCCTACGGCATAGGTATCCCCTGTGGCTGTGCCACCTGTTACAGATGGAGGTAATGTACATGCTTGCGCTTGTTCGCTCCATTCTACACTCTGTACATTAGAAGTTAATGCAACACTGCCTCCAACTGCATTGTCATAGCTTGATTCGGCCATGAACGTTACGGTTTGTGCTATTGTTGATGTTGCTTGAACTGTGGTGCTCCCATCTAACACGCCTATGTTGATCCCGTACCCCTCTAATCTTCTTAGACCATGACCACCGCTTGCTCCGTACACAGGGACAGAGTTAGGCCACACGTTCTGTTCACTAGCCAAAAGTTCTACATCGTTACCATCACTACTTCCTGTGACAGTAATCGTTGAAGCATCATTCACGGCTAAATGGGTAGGGTTAGCACTTACTATCAATCCAACAAAGTTGATTGTGAGTTGTGCTGTATAGGTTTGACCGCTAGGACTGTTTAAGACGGCTGTATAGGTATCTGTTTGTGGAACAGACGAGTCTACAACAGCCTGTGATCCTGCTTGGTTTTGCGCTTGGTTAGGTATCTGTAAACTAGCTGTTCCTGATCCACCTGATGCTGATAGCGTCCAACCAACAGGGAATGTACCCAAATTTGAGTCTAGCATAGGATTCGTATAGACCGCCGTTGTTCCATTATTATCAATTCCAGGATACAAAGAGATCGGTACACTAGTATTCACAGGAACTGTGATGGTGGTCTCATAATTAGGGCCACTAACTGTACCACCGAAAGTAAAGAATCCTGCATCATTCGGATTTTCTACACATCCATTGGGTGGGCATGTAGGGTTAGTGCTGCTCCCCGACTCAAAATTGAGCGTCAGGCAATCGCTCGAACCATTGACACCAATGTCTACCGTTTCAGCCGTTTGATCTTGAATGCCTGTGCTGACTTCACCATTTCGACCGACAGTCATCGTATCCGTGCTTAATCCATTATTGAACACGGCACTTCCTGAAGCGGTTAATGTGACCGTTTCGCCCTGCTGTAACCCAGATACGTAGATGATCGTACCTTGATTCACACCAGTTTGCGGATCGGTTGTTCCAGCTGTGAGATCGTAGTTTCCACAAGCATTGGTAGGTGTAGCAGATGCAAACGTTACGTTCGTCGTAGCCGTCGCACAATCGGAATTGGTTTCATCCGTTGCACTCACCGTATACGTCGTTCCTGCTTGTCCAGTGAGTGTGACTGTTGTTGATCCTGTGACGATGGTCTGCGATAGGGTACCGCCATGATTCACCGATAACGCAAGAGCATTTCCGCTTGGATCGGACACGTTGATCGTATCTGTTGTCCCCGATGGCGTGCCAGCCGTTAGTGAAGCAGGTTCGGCGCACGAAGCCGTAGGAGCATTCCATGTCACATACACAGGCGACGAGCTAATGTATTCCCCGTTAACCTCAACTACTGCATCGTATTCCACGGTTTCGGCTGTATTCGCTACGACATTCGAATCGGTGAATGTCGATTGCCCAATGGTCCCCTCTGCCTGGTTGCTTCCTTGCAACGTGTCATCGTTACTCATGTCATGCAAATAAATAGCACTGTTTGAAGGCATGGCACCCGAATAACTAGCAGTTAACGTAACGTCTGTGCCCACCGTTGTGCTCGTTGGATTCGCTGTGAGCGTTAATGCGCCGCTAGCTGGTGCTCGCACCGTGAACGTGGTCGTCGTAGCGGGAGCGAAGCGATCCCGATAGTCCGATACATCGTACGTGACCGAGTAGGTTCCAGCCGTAAGGTCTTGGGTATTGACGTTGATGGTGTCCGAATACGAACCATCACCCGTATTCATTTCGTACATCGTTCCACCGCTTGGTGTCTGAATCGGAGCTTCACCATCATTACCTGCAAAGGTGATATCCGACTGTGGCACGGACGCCCCTGTTGCTGCATTCGTGATCGACACGCCCGCATAGTGATAGTCTGTACCATACGCACTGACCGTCCCTGTGCCTGTGAGTGTCTCCGTTTGACCTTGCCCGATGATCGGGTTACTCGCACTAATGGACGCTGTGGGTTTCGGTGTGACAATCACGTCTACAGGTCCTAGACCATTCGATCCGCTCACCAGTTCATCGCCTGAATCAAGGACGATGGCAGGGAAATCGTAGAGCGGGAACATCTCGTCGGTTGTTTTGTCTTGGAACTCGGCATCGTACTCTTCTCCATCGGCAATAGACGTGCTAGATTCAGCTTGATCCACATAGGCTAGATTGCCATTTAATGCATTGACCCAAGCGGATCGTTCGGTGTTCGATATCATCAAGTAGCCATTATCACTTGTGACTGGCACAAGGTTGTTTGCCACTTCATCCACGTGCCAGAGTTGACCTGAGCCACTATTGAAGCCACTTAACGAAACGTTTTCGGGGGCGTATTCGAATATGGCATTTGAAAATTGGTGAAGTTGCAATCCTGGTATAGTGCTGCCATACAACGTAAACGGCGTATTGTTGTTGCTGTTCTGGTAAGGCTGTCCGTTGGAACCTAAAATGGTCACTTGCCCATCATAATAGCCAAGCGTTCCGGCTGTCCCTACTTGCGTGCCGTTGCCTACATACGATTGGGCAAAAGCCGCCGTGCCATCAGACGCAAATAACGACGATAAGAGCACCAGAGACGAAAGAATTGACCATCGTTTCTTCACATTGCATTCACCATCCTCTTCCAGAATCACATGCCAGCACTTTGTTGTTGTACTTCAGGAACCCCAGCATCCGTGAATTCTATAGCAGAACCATAGCCCGCACCTACAGGCATGGGATCTAAGTTAACGCCCGCAACTCCTTGGGTCTTTACATATATGGGATTCGACGGATCGGTTGTTGCCCCATTTTGTGGATTAGTTGATGCATACTGATGTCCAATAACGGAATCAAAAGACTGATAGCTTTTTCCACCGTTCGTACTAGCCGTCAGATGGCTTCCACCGGAAATACCCAATAAAAATGAACTGTGAATCGAAAAACCTGGCGCTGTCCACAACAGATCAGGTTGATTGCCACTACCACCAATTTTCTTAAAGGTGATGGTCGATGCGTAAACAAGACTTTGTTTTAATTCAGACAATGAGTGACTTGCGCTCCACGTCGAACCTTCGGACAATGTATACGTGTTGTACGGCGCAAAGGCGAAGTGATACACGCCATTGCTCGTTTCGTACCAACCTTTTTGTGAGGTCACAAAATTTTGTTCCAACTGGTTTAACTGGCTCACGGTCAGGTCTCCACTGGTCGGCACACCCGTGTTCAAGTCATAGAAGTTCGCCCATTGCACGGCGTTTCCGTCACCAGGATTCCACGAGAGTTGCAGCGGAGAATTTTTCGGAATCCCCATGCTCCACATGTACTGTTCATCCATCGTGTTCGCTGTTGCAGGATCGTTTGAACCAAACAGCGTTGCCGAATCAGCCGTGATGTAGCCGTGGTATAACGCGTCATACACCATGCTCCAATCCGCTTGGGGCACGTCTGTATACGGATCTTTCGGTGGAGTAAGCTTTTCGTATTCATTCGAGTAAATCCCCGTAGTAGGTGCGACCGTGTGCATCGACTGATAAAACGCAATCACTGCATCGAGCTTCGTCGCCATGCCATTTGTAGGCGTCTTGGTACTGGTTGTAGACGGCGTACTTGTGCTCGTTGTAGACGTCTTTGTGCTTGCTCCACTCGCAGTTCCTATCGTCCACGTTGTGCCGTTCCACGTATCCGTCGTGATCCCTACATTGTTGAGCAACTGCTGGACATACCAGATCGGCATGTACGTGGTTGAATTGCCATCACTCGTCGGATCGTTCGCCACCATCGTCGGAATCTCATACTCCACCAACTGCCCATTCACCGAGATCAGCGTATGTCCCGTTTTCGCTACAATGTGTAAGGCTGTCGCGTTATTTGGCGAGGTGACCGCCCATACATGCCCGT
>NZ_JALBUF010000032.1 GCF_022606465.1 Sulfoacidibacillus ferrooxidans | reverse complement strand
CCTGTACAATTCCAATCAATGTATTTCAAAAAAGCGAACAAAAAGGCAAGCTAAATCCAAGGTGCAATCCGTCAGACTGTTTTGATATTCTTTGTTCGGTGTGTCCACCATATTGACTTAATACCAGGTGATCTCATATAAAAATTAGTACCTAGGTAAGTTTACAACGCGCCATACTCCTTGAATCATTTTAATGTTTAAGATTTGTGGGCTGGGGCGTTGCCAAGTGGGACCCGTTAGGCCCATGGCATACCCGTACATCCATACAGAAAATTGATACCAAGTAGCATGGAGTTCTTTTCTACCTAGTATCTCGTAGCCAGCATGGATAGCAGAACCTGTATTTTCGAAATAGGAATCCAACCGCGTATGAGTGGTGTGGCGTAGAATTGATGGAGAAAGAATTGACTCAGCTCCTTTTATGTCACAATTCAGCCAATCGGCAAGAAATTTATCCGCAGTTGATAGGGCTCCTAAGTAGTTCTGAGATATCATCTTGGGTGGAGTCATCACATTCGTCAATGTTCTATTCTGATATGTACTCGCGCCTGCTGTAGAGGATGCTGACTGATTGATCTTTGCAGGTTGAACTAAAGTGGACGACGCATTTCCGCCAGATGTCGTCCCACATCCTGTAATTGTCAAGCACGTCAAAGCCAGAGCAGCACCACCGATTCCAAATGATCGTTTTTGCACACGAACCACCCTTTGTCTTAAAATATCGCGTTTTGATCATCTGATCAAACATCTTCTCTTTCATTTGACGATACCACGCGCAAGTGGTTACATCAAAATACCGATCAAATAACTTGCGCACAACAAAAAAGCGGTATGAGTAAGAAAGATTGATCTTTAGCTTGGGATGTATACAAACTGCCATGCATGAGGAATTAAAGAATGGTGAAGATATCATGATCAGTAACGCAGGAAAAATAAAACCAATCCTACAAGCAGAAAGAAAGGCAAGGAACCCTCAAACCGGAGAAGAAATCACGATTGGCGAAAATGAAACCATCAAATGAGTCGTAAGTACGAAATACTAAGACTGCGCTATGCGGTCTTATTTCTTTATCTATTATCATGTAACACGATAATTATCCAGTCATCTAATCGCATAATTTATTGACTTCAAAATAACACCATATCCTAATCATACTCAATGGTATTAAGTATGATGAGAGATTTCGCCTGTGAAGCCTTGCAGCACTAGGCTCATCGATGGTTTTCTACATGCTTTTCGTAGCGGAGAAGGGCAAGCAGATACGTGATGCGGTTTATACCATACATAACACCATGAAATAGAGTGATATGTATGATTGCATGAATCTGGTGATAAACGATATAATTGCTTGTTAGATACTTAGTATCTGATATAATAGATGGTATGAAATGATAGTCTGATGATCAGAATAGGGGATTATTCGTGATGAAAAAAGCAGAAAAACTGACGAAGTTAGGAATTGCTGTCGACGATCATATGCTCAATCGCATTGAATCTTATCGCTTTGGTAATTGGATTCAAACAAGAAATGAAGCACTCTTGCGCATTATTGACATCGGCTTAGCTCAGATTGAGCAGGAAAGCGTAGGAGATCGTAATCCATCAGTCGAAACATCAAATGAAGAACCAGTCAGCCATGAAGATGATAAAACAAGTGTTCAAACAGATCATGAGGAAGTAGACTACAATCCATCCGATGATCATGAACCGATGTAATCATCGCCTCTTCGCATCATGAGCGTTAACGCTTGAACAGGTGGAGGTGATGCGTGTCATGGAATTTGTGCAACCCATTCGCGATAAAAGACAAGTGGATGCCATGAAAAAAATACTCAAGAGCACCAATCTCCGCGATTATTGTCTCTTTGTGTTAGGGATCAATAGCGGGTTACGCGTATCCGATCTCCTGTCGCTCAGGGTGGGGGATGTAGTAGACGAACGGGGCAAGGTGAACGATCGTATTAACATTCGCGAGCAAAAAACCGGCAAGACCAAAGATTTTCCGCTTGGGGAAACATCCAAAAAGGCTTTGCGTGACTACCTCACGTCACGCTTCACCAAACATGTAGTCCGTGACGAGCCGTTGTTTCGTTCGAAAAAAGGGGGAGCGATGCAACGGTCCCAAGCGCATAAAGTGATGAACGATGCAGCACGTGCCATCGGCATCACCGACCGGATTGGAACCCATACGCTTCGCAAAACCTTCGCTTATCATGCGTACATGTCGGGGACAGATATTACCCGCCTGCAAAAGCTACTGAATCATTCCTCCCCATCGATCACACTTGCATACATCGGGATCACCCAGCAGGAACTCGACAACGTGTATCTGAGTTTGGAGTTGTAGTATATTTTAAAGGAAAGAGCTTACGCCAGAATAGTGAGATGGGGATGGAGAAGATGGATCAGGAGGATCAGGAGGATCAGGAGGATCAGGAGGATCAGGAGGATCAGGAGGATCAGGAGGATCAGGAGGATCAGGAGGATCAGGAGGATCAGCGAAACAGAATTCTCGAACACGTCCGTCAGTTTGTACTAACTACTCTAAAGGAGTATCCCTGTAAGATCTATCTTTTTGGATCATTTGCACGAGGGGAAGACCAAGGGTCCTCTGATATCGACATTGCGATTGAAGGCCCCGCTGCCGTCCCAACCCAATTACTCTTAGAGATACAACAGCAACTTGAAGAATCGACCATTCCCTATCGTGTCGATGTGGTGGATGTATATCACGCTTCTGAAACATTACAAACCGAGATATACAAGGAGGGGATTGAGTGGACCGTGTAACATTAGCGTTTGATCGAGTCAGTCAAGCATTGGTCACGCTTCAACAAGCACTAGAGCTGACCGAAATTTCTGATCTTGAAAGAGATGGTGCGATACAAAGATTTGAGTACACCTTTGAAGCGATGTGGAAAGCGGGACGTCATTTTCTAAGAGAATACCATGGTTTGGACGTTGCGTCTCCCAAAGAGGTCATTCGCTCTTGTCGTGAAGTGGGCCTACTAACCTTAGAAGAAACCGAACATGCTTTGGCCATGGTCAACGATCGGAACTTAACTAGTCATACATATGATCAGCATGTAGCGCAAGATATGTTCCAACGACTTGGAGATCATGCCATACTCATGGATACATGGTTCGAAAGAATGAAAGATAAGTTGAAATGAGGACAATCTATGGACATGTACGAGATGTAGTCTCTATTAATAGAAGAAACTCATTTTCAATTTCCTTAAACATGGATGCTATAACTTGACCATTAACCGAAGATGGTAGAAAGTAGCTTCCTTGTACACATCGTTAACCAGTCATTATGTCTTCGATCGGAGCTGTTACCATTGGACATCACCATGCTAGGAGGCGCTGAGATTGGCGCCACATGCATATGGTTTCGCACAGCCACGACCCAGTGGTTAGTCGATGCCGGAACGCGCATGAATGAACTAGACCCACTACCGAATCTGGCACTCCTTGAAACGCAACACGCCAAGATCGACGCCATCTTTATCACACACGCTCACCAAGACCATATCGGTGCATTACCGCTAATCTCCAGTATGTTTCCGACGGCTCCCGTCTATATGACCCAAGCCACGCTAGCGATCAGTAAAGTCATGCTAGCTGATGCGTTACACCTGAGTCGTCAGGATGGACATGCTAAGGTGTTCACCGAAGACCAATTGGATCAGCTCTGGCCACGGATTCACGTCATGGGACAGGATAAAGTGTTGAGCTGGCAGGGGATTCGCGTATCAACCTATAGCGCTGGTCATATCTTAGGGGCTGTGGCCATTGGGTTTGAGACCAACGACGAGGGGAGTGTCCTCTTTACAGGAGACTATTCCGTTGCACCTGGACGACTCATCGGTGGCCTGCGCATACCACACGGCACGCGCTATGATGCGGTCATCTCGGAATCCACCTACGGCTCACGCTTACATGAGAATCGAGCACAACAAGAAAAAGCACTGGCACAGCAAGTGTCTGACGTGATTCAACAGGGTGGTTTTGTTCTCATTCCTGCCTTTGCCGTGGGACGCGCACAAGAAGTGTTGATGATCTTGCAAAACGCCATGCGCTACAACAAAGAGATCAAGCCGTTCCCGATTGTCGTCGATGGTCTTGTGCGTTCCATTTGTCCCATCTATGAGTCGTATCCCCACTTGCTACAAGGACCTGCCAAGCGGTTGATTCATACAAAGGGCAGACTGTTCTCTCCAGAAGATATCTTTTTTGTGAAAACGGCTGAACAACGTCAATCCGTGGTGCAACAAGGAAAACCTTGCTGTGTCATCAGCTCATCGGGGATGCTTTCAGGCGGTCCTGCGATTTTTTACGCACATGCACTCGTTGGCGATGCCAAGAATGCCGTCTTGTTAACCGGGTATCAAGATGAAGAATCCCCTGGACGCTTATTGCTCACAATGGCCAAAGAATCGCCTGAAGAGAGACGATGGATCTTACCGGATCGCGTCGTACCTGTACGCGCTAAAGTAGGACTCTATTCCCTCTCTGCCCATGCCAACCGTAGAGAACTCGCCCAAGTGGTTGCCCACGTGCGCCCCCACACCGTATGGCTTGTCCATGGGGATGAGGAGGCGAAAGCTGGACTGACACGCGAGTTGCGTTCCTATCTACCCTCCGCTCATGTCTATGCCGCCGTGGTAGGCGAATCTTTCAACGTACCGGTTCGTGAACCTGCACACATCGTGCTCCCGCAAACCGAAGAGCCGATTCGCGCCACATCGTGGAGGGGACAAGTCCTCGCCTTCAAGGAGAACGACGTGCTTCTTCTTGGCTATTGCACCCAACAAGCGGGTGGAACCTGTCACGTGACCTTACAAGATGGCACCACCAAGCGCATTCCTGTGGATTTCGTCAAAGAACCGCTAGGGCGTGTTCCTGCAGGAGAATCACCCAACGAGTATATGGTAGGACTGATCGCTGCTGCCAAAGCCTGTATCGAGGATGGCCGTTATTTTGGGTACCGATCGGCTGAGCGTTTAGGGTATCTGATCGCAGAACAAGGTGGCCTCTTGCCTCCAGCTGATCCCTATGGTAACGATGAGGTCATGGACAAGTTGGAACCTTATGGGTGGAGAAAGACGGAGGCCATGCCACTCACACAAGTGTTTCGCGTGTTTGTTGCGTTTCCCTGGGCGATTCCTGATGCATTGAAAGCGGAGATCGAAGGAAAAGAAGTCCATGGGTGGCGATATCAGATCGAGCCACAAGTCTATCCGCCTGCCTTGCAAAAAGAAATAGAACAACTGGCCCATCGTTATGGGTTTCGGATACAACCACCCAAAGTGTTCACTCAGGAGCAACGCATCCTTGTGCCGATCACGTCAGACCATCCAGCACTTGATACCCAGATGATCGCCGATCAGTTGCAACAGGTCGTCGGGGGAAAGGTCCACGTCATGCGAGCCGATGATCATGAACAAGGATCACGCTTGGAACAAAATGAAGCGATGCGTCGTATTCGCGAGATCATGCCGGATTCATTGGGCGTCTACAAAATTGGTGCGGATACCGCTCAGGGGATCATCAAGGTGTCTGTGTATTTCCCTGATGCCGTGGTCGCAACCGATGGAGCGAAACAAGTAGCCGCCGAAGCAGAAAAGGAAACCGGTTGGCGTGTGGCATGGGCAACGCATACTCACATGGAACAGCTAGCCGCAACAGCGATTCGTTGGATCGAAAGTACGTCGAACCACGTGGTGGGTTCACCTGCCATCTATCAGGATCGAAACGTGGTGAAAGTAAAGATGACCCAGCCTCTCTCTGATGAGGAGAAAGCCATCATCTGCCCATCGTTTCATCAACAGACGGGCTGGACGCTACAATTCGCAGGAGATCACCACGCAGACGAGGCGGTGGTGACACCGATGCAAAACGGTACTCCTCGGGCAGAGATCAACCAAGCTCTACGCACGATTGAGGAGATGTGTACCCGTCGTGGCGTGACGTTGTATAAAAAATCCTTCAAAAACAATCGCATTGAACTGGCCTTTATTACGCCAGAGTGGGGGCACACGCAAGGTGCAGTGATTGACGAACTCCGTCACGTGACAGGGTGGGAGATTGTCGTATCCGATAAGGTGCAACAACAAGCGTTGATACGTTTAGCTGAACAGATCACTCCCGGTGTGATCAAGACACCCAGTGTGTACCTTGCCAAAAAAGCAGTAGGGGTACGGACAGAGCAGCATCTATCCTCAGAAGTCATCGAGGCATTTGCTCGTCAAACGAAGTGGCACTTGCAAGCCGAGTGAAAGGAGAACAACACATGCATGTACGCAGCCTAGAGATGAAACGAAAAAATGGGACCACCTACCGGTTAGAAACGGATCGAACGGATGAAGCGATTCGCAAGCAGTATCCAAAAGATAGTCTCGTTAGTGAACACGCCCTACGAGGAAAAGCATCCACAAGCGAAGAGGATGATGTGTGATGTCCCAAGCGCGATTTCTGGTCATCGACACAGAAACAACAGGTACAAACCCATGAGAAGATACGATCGTTGAAGTGTCTGCCATGTGGGTGGTCGGTCATGAGTCCAGCGGTTCTGGTGCAAAAACACGAAGAATGCTAAGAATGTCGGATCAATCTCTGAGATGAGGCTGGTATGGTATGAACGCCTTTACATGGAAGCACTTCGAAGCCCACATGATTCTGATGGCTGTTCGGTGGTACTTGCGATACAGCTTGCGTTATCGTGACACCGTTGAATGGCTTGAGGAAAGAGGCGTTCGTGTTGCACATACCACCATCATGCGCTGAGTACATGAATACGGTTCGGAACTGGACCAATGTATTCACCGTTTTCTGAAGCCTACAACGGATTCAAACCGAGTCGATGAGACTTCCATCAAAGTAAAAGGACAATGGAAGTATCTTTATTGGGCGATGGATTCTCAAGGTCAAACCATTGATTTCATGCTCTGTGAAGATCGAGACATCTCCGCTGCAAAACGATTCTTTAAGAAGGCTTTATTATCCCCGCACAATCCATCACCGCGTGTTGTTACTGTGGATAAAAATCCTGTGTAGCCGCCGGCATTACAGCAGTTAAAGGATGAAACGGAGATCCCACAGGACACCATCATCCGGCAGAGAAAATACTTGAACAAGATCGTTGAACAAGACTATCGATTGATCAAAAGGATCACCAAACCAATGCTCGGGTTCAAGTCATTCGAGACTGCTGAAAAGACCTTTGCAGGGATAGAAGCTATGCATATGCTACGAAAAAAGCAGGTTGAGTTATAACACCTGCCGACTTCTTCAACGGCGTTACTTGTAGATCGATTTTTAGGGTTATCTGCTGAATCGACGAAGTCACAAACGGACAAATCTATGCTACGCGTATGCTTTGCACCAGAACCGGGTATCGGGTTCAGTAGTGTTTGAGCGCCTTGTCATGGTGATTGATGTTGCGTAGCAGAATGGTTTGCTCATCTACAAATTCAAAGGTGATTCGCAAGTCCATGTTGACAGAACATTCGAAGACTGCATCAGTTCCCTGTACCCGTTTCATGCGTAATGATGGGTGTGCAGGAGGGAAGGCAATCAAATATCGAAAGGTTTTTTCCACCTGTGTCACGACCCGAGGGTTCCCTTTAGCAAGGCGTCGAAACTGATGAATGAAGCGCTCCGTTTGTGTCAGCTTCATGGGGTTCGGCGCTCTTCGTTGTTACCCAAAAGATCTCTCATCATGTCCTCGGCGGAATCGTATGCCCGACTCACTCGTCCTGCCGCCTTGTCTGCGTCCGCTTCACGTTCCCCTTCTTGCCACTCTTCTGTCCAGTACCAGGATTGATCATCATGTTCCATGATGGATTTGACAGCCGCATAAGCGGTCTCTAAATCGATGGGATCGTCAATCTGGTCAATCAGACGATAGAACTCCTCTTTATTCACAGCCATGCAAGTCCACCTCCTCATGTTCTATTTTCATCAGTATACCATTTGGCCCGGTAACGCGGCGTGATTCGCATGCGGAGGTTTGTCTAGTTTGTCTTGCTCTCAATGGTTCTGGTGTAAAAACACGAAGAGTGCTAAGATTGTCGGATCAATCTCTGAGATGAGGCTAGTATGGTATGAACTCCTTTACATGGAAGCACTTCGAAGACCACATGATTCTGATGGCTGTTCGGTGGTACTTGCGATACAGCTTGCGTTATCGTGACACCGTTGAATGACTTGAGGAAAGAGGCGTTCGTGTTGCACATACCACGATCATGCGCTGAGTACATGAACACGGTTCGGAACTGGACCAACGTATTCGCCGTTTTCTGAAGCCTACAACGGATTTATACTGAGTCGATGATACTTCCATCAATGTAAATGTCAACACAAACATGTACACTTTCGCTTGTTTAAGTATGTACAAAATTAATCATCATCTTTAGCGAGATGATTCTTCAACCGGTAGGAATCACCTATAATGGTAACGACAGTCGCATGATGAAGGATACGATCAAGAATAGCGTTGGCTAGTTTCGGTTCACGAAATACTTCATCCCATGCTCTGAAGTTCACATTTGTTGTCAAAATTGTACTTCGTTTTTCATAGCGCATATCAATCAGTTGAAAAAATAACTTTGCATCCTCTGGTTCAATCGGTAGATAACCGATCTCATCAATGATGAGTAGTTTGTACTTAGTATAATGCTTTAATCTAGCTTCTAAACGATTTTCTAGCATCGCTCGTTTTAAGTTCTGAATCAGATCATGACATTTAATAAAGTAAGTGCTAATACGTTTCTTGGCTGCAGCGATGCCTATAGATGTCGCTAAATGCGTTTTACCAACTCCGCTTGGGCCTAAAAATACTATGTTCTCATTTCCTTCGATAAATCGAAGTGATGCAAAGTCCTGCATTTGTTGTTTATTCACCGAAGGTTGAAAGGCAAAGTCGAAATCTACTAACTCCTTTCGGTGAGGGAAAGCGCCCACCTTCACCATCGCATGAATCATGTTTTGTTCACGAACATCAATTTCATAATTGCTTAGCTTGACCAGTGTATCCATAAAGGACATCTGGTTTTGTATGCTCAAGTCAATCACTTCGTTTACGTGTATGACCATTTGTTTCAGCTTGAGATACTCCAAATTACGAACAAGTTGTTGGTATGAGGTCGTCGTAGACATCATTCAAAAGCACCGCCTATCGCTTGCAAGTTTTTCTTCGCTAAGTCATCGATGTTCGGATAACCAGGAACGGAAAGCTTCAGGTTGTCTTTGTAGTGCTCCTCCTTGTAATTTAATTTTGCTTGACGAATCGCATGGCATACAAGGAGCTTTGTGCTACAATAGACGTACAATTGGTTGTCATAGACTTGTACACTTACTTTCATCCCTTGATACCCAGCGGGAACTGAGTATTGATTGGATTTGTAAGAGATCATGTTTGAGGCATTGACCTTCACAAGTGTATGACGAATGCGATAGGAATCTCTTGGACCTAGTATAAAGTAGTGGACACAAAAAGGAGGACTGATAAACTATGATTGAAAGGTTGTGTCGGGAAATTGGGAACGAAACAAACTAGGTATACTGAAGAATGTAAGTCGATGATTGTTGACCTCTATCACACGGGCAAAACACCATCAGAAATCATGAGCGAATATGGTCTAGGTAAAACGGCGTTATACAAATGGGTTCAGGAACGCAAAGAAATTTCGGTAGAACAAGAGACGC
>NZ_JALBUF010000031.1 GCF_022606465.1 Sulfoacidibacillus ferrooxidans | reverse complement strand
CTACAATCGCAACCGAATTCACTCAGCGCTTGGCTATAAAACACCCCAGCAGATGGAGGATCTATTGTCTGCGTCAGTTGCGTAAAATAGTTCTTCGATTTGTGTCCAGTAACTTGACAGAGGTCCATCTTATACTCTCCGCTGGTAGTGGACATAAGAGGTTCTTTTCCTTTTCTAGTGCTAGAACGGGCACTTTTCCTGTCCCTTGATGAAAGGAATGGTTGATACGGTTGCAGAGCTTCTGAACGTATTCATGTAGCTCTGCCAGGCTGAATTGGCCTTGATACGCATGGATTTCATCTAATAGTTTCATCTGAGCTTCTACCTTTCCCTTCGTTCGTGGTCGTCCGGCAATACAGGGGCGTACAAGAAAGCCAAAGTCTGATGCGAATTGAGCAAATTTCGTATTGACCTTACCTGCATCGTACTCAGTTCTAGCTATATCCATCACCGTTTTCATATTGTCGGTGAGGATTTCTCTAGGCACACCACCAAAGGCTTCAAAGGTCTCTGTCAGGAATGAGAGTAAGACGCTCTGTGACTTTGAGATGCTGAGGTGATAAGCCCTGAATCGTGAATAGGATAGTCATAGTACCGCCACGTTTATGTCTACTTTTTCACCCTCTTTTGTTTCATAGGGAATGCTTTCCTTCCAGTCAAGCTGTGCTTGTATTCCAGGATCTGTTTCAAATCTTATCGTTGCTTGTGGAGATGGAAGACGTTGACCACTATTGAAATACGATTCGAATTCTGGCTTTCGTTTCATGTAAGCACGAAATGCAGATTGCGAACAGTCTAGGCCATGATTGTCAGTTAAGTACTGCCATAGCACTCGTTTGTAGTAAAAAATCTGCTTTGATTCTGTAGATAGAAGGGCGGCGATCACTTCGTAATACTCATCAATTTTAGACCTTTTATCTTTTGTGGTTTTGCGAGAGAAGCCTTCGAGATACTTGTTAATTGTTCTGCGATCGACTCCCATTTCTCTAGCTAATTGGCTTTTATTCACTTTCATCTTGAGATTCTCCATTAATAATTTTATTTTCGGCAAGTCTACTAAACTGCAAATCTCTACACTGGTTTGAATATCTATCTGCATGTACATACGAATCCCCCTCGGGACAAGTATGCAAGATAGAGTCAAATCTGTACATCTTTATTCAAGCGAAAGTGGTCATATTTAGATTAACATTTATACATCAAAGTAAAAGGACAATGGAGGTATCTTTATTGGGCGGTGGATTCTCAAGGTCAAACCATGGATTTCATGCTCTGTGAAGATCGAGACATCTCCACTGCAAAACGATTCTTTAAGAAGGCTTTATCATCCCCGCACGATCCATCACCGCGTGTTGTTACTGTGGATAAAAATCCTGCGTATCCGCCGGCATTACAGCAATGAAAGGATGAAACGGAGATCCCACAGGACACCATCATCCGGCAGAGAACATACCTGAACAAGACCATCGATTGATCAAAAGGATCACCAAACCAATGCTCGGGTTCAAGTCATTCGAGACTGCTGAAAAGACCCTTGCAGGGATAGAAGCTATGCATATGCTAGGAAAAAAGCAGGTTGAGTTACAACACCTGCCGACTTCTTCAACGGCGTTACTTGTAGATCGATGATTTGGGTTATTATCCGTTGAATCGACGAAGTCACAAACGGACAAATCTATGCTACGCGTATGCTTTGCACCAGAGCCTTGGAATGTGTAATAGAACACTCCCTTCACCTTATGTTTTGACTACCTATTCGCAATGGCTCTTCGTACTATGATGAAACAGATTCTATTTTATCTCTATTTATAGATGAATTTACATATGAAGGTGTGCTTTTGGGTGTAGAACAATAAATTAGCTTGAAATGTAACGGATGAAGTCATTCTTTTCAAATAGAAATCTAAAAAGAATCTTTCATACTGAGTACAGACCATACATCTTGGATGAAGATCGATATACAAAGTGTCCTCGATTCAAGAATATCGCAATACAAACAGAGAATGCATCTCATCTCGTGTCCATCCTTGTGAGGTGATGAAGTCATCGTCGTACGTTTGATAAGGAGGATCTAGTAGGAGATATAGGTAAATGAAGATGTTTTCTACGATTCATGTACGCCTCACGCTGCTCAATGCAAGTGTGTTTTCAGTTCTATTACTGTTCTTGTCCATTTTATTTTATGTTTGGATGCAACACGTGGTATTTCAGCCAGTGGATCAATCGTTAGATAGAACAGCATCCCATGCCATAGTCACACGTTCTTATGAGAACATAGCCGATGGCGCACGCAGTCAACGTACTGCTTTGCCACAACTGGTGAATGGGCTAGGAAGTGGATCCATAGGCATGGTGGTTTGGTCTCCCACTCATCAACTACTAGAGCAGGAGCCACATGACTCGTTTACGCCGTCACAACTAAGCACATTACACCATCACCTGACGTCTAAGGTGCCGTTTTCTTTACGAGATGGTGATCAATCTTGGCGCGTGATGGATCTAAGCATGGCTTCCACTCGTGAACTAGGTCTACCGATCGGTACTACGATACAGTTCGTGCAAACGGTCACTATACAAGCTCAAGAATTGCATGAGTTTCTGTTGCTGCTGATGTCCATGGTAGGCATCGGGATCTTCACGCTGATTATGGCAGGATGGTTTCTGGCCCAAAAGGCAGTTGCTCCCATTCGTTTGTCGTGGGAGAGACAGCGTCAATTGATTGCCGATGCATCTCACGAACTTGTAAAGCCACTAGTTTCGATTCAAGAGGAAGCCCAGTTCCTCTTTCGCTATCCTCTTCACACAGTGGAAACGGAAGCAGAGCGTATTTCTATGATTGATCAAAAAGCGGAGCAAATCACTCAGTTAGTGGAGGGGTTATTGACACTTGCACGTGCCGATTCAGGTCAATGTGAACTGATCCTGCAACCGATCAATGTATCTGACATGCTAGCTGACATGGAGGAACTGATACAAGTGATTGGTGCACAACATGGGTTAAACGTGGAGTGGGCTGTGCAAGCCAACGTGATTGTCCATGGAGATGAACAACGCTTGCGACAGCTACTATGGATCTTAGTCGATCATGCCATTCTATATACTCCCAATCAAGGGACGGTGACCATCTCCTGTGTCCAAGATGACGTAAAAACTTATGTCACCGTAGAGGATACAGGAATTGGAATGGATTCATTCGCAGTTGACCATCTTTTTGACCGATTCTATCGAGACACCAGGGTAGGTTCCTGTGTAGATAAGACCAGAACTGGACTAGAACTTGCTATCGGAAAATGGATTGTCGATGCTCATCGTGGGCAATTGACTGTGACAAGTAGCGTTGGAAAAGGGACCACGTTCGTAGTATCCCTTTAAATGAAATGACCGAAGGATCGACGGATGTACGAATACACGTTTATAAAATATATGGATGATAGGGTGGTTAACAACATGAGCACGATCGCTCAAAAGGTACAGGTACCTCTATTGAAAAAAAAGAAACGCACATGGTTATACGGTGCATTGGCTGTGGCCATTGTGCTTGGCACAGGGGCGACAGTGGCTGCCAAAGATCTGTCACAATCAGGGACGCCGGCGTATTCAACCTATACAGTAGGGTATGGCAATGTGGTGCAGACGGTGTCTGCTGCAGCGACGGTACAACCAGCTACGACGGTGAATTTGTCATTTGATGGTGGTGGAACAGGGACGCTTGCGACGGTCAATGTAAGCATCGGACAAAAGGTAACGGCAGGTCAGGTGCTAGCTACGCTAGATGACTCATCAGAAACGACACAGGTGGCACAAGATCAAGCGGCGGTCACTGCGGCACAAGGCAATCTGGAGCAGGCACAGGCTAAACTTCTATCGGCACAAGAAGGGCCGACTGCAGCGACGATTGCCGTGGCACAAGCGGCCGTTGCAAGGGCCAATGCTACGTTAGCCGGTGATAAACAGCAGTATCAAGATGAAGTGGCGATCTATAATAATCGGTCGAGTGCACAGCAACAACTCGTCAGTGCGCAAAACACGGTGGCACAAGATCAGGTGGCCGTGCAAGCGGCACAAGTGAATTTGCAAAAGACCCAACTGACGGCACAGGCGGCACTCGATGGAGGCGGAACACCCCAAGACGTGACGGCACTTCAAGCAATCGTGAGTACGGATGAACAAGCGGTGACCTCTGCACAAAAGCAGTTAACTCTCGCGCAAACGAATCTGCAGCTTCTTAGCCAAGATCTGAGTACCGCTCAAGAAGAGTATGGCACGATCACCGAAGCGCAAGTGGAGCAGGCTTATCAGGCATACCAGTCGGAACTAGCCAGTTACAATCAATTTGTAGGGGAAACGACCAATCCCGATGCAGCAAACCCTTTTTCGTCGGCGATGCAGGCGGCAGATACACAGTATCAGCAGCTCAACACGGGATACACAGATGTTCAACAGGCGCAAGAACAGTACAATGCGGGCGAGGAAACCGTCCAAAATGATCAGACAGCCATTGCCAATGCACAATCCAATCTAGCCACAGCACAAAAAAATGTAGCGGATGCGATGCCTGCGAGCAGTACGAATTTAGCCCAGCAATCGCAAGTGAGTGTACAGGCGGCACAAGTCAGTCTCACGGAGGCACAGACGCAGTATAAGTCGGCACAGCAGGACTTACAAGTAGCCCAAGCGCTCTACAATGATCGCACATCAGGTGCACAGGCGGTCAGTCAAGCGCAAAATACTGTGGAACAAGATCAGATTGCGGTGCAAAGCGCACAGGCGTCGTTGCAAGAGACGGAACAACCGTCTACGCCCGCTGTGATTGAAGAAAGTCAGGCGGCGGTGACGACTGCACAAGCACAACTGAGTTCTGCACAAGCTGCCCTACAAGGAGCAGCGGCGAGCAAGGCCGATATGACGCTACGCGCTCCAATGTCCGGGGTGATTACAGCGATTAATGACACGGCAGGTGAACTGGTCAATGGTTCAGCGCCTGTGATGACGTTACAGAGTGATACGCAGAATCAGATGGAGTTAAATATTCAGGTGCCAGAAGCAGGGATTGGATCAGTCAAAGCAGGAGATCCGATTCAAGCGACCGTGTCGGCATTGCCTAATCAAACCTTCACGGGAACGGTGCTACAAGTGTATCCCACGCCTCAGGTGGTGGATAATGTGACGAATTTCACGGTGCTTGCAGTCGTCAATGATCCAACGGATCAATTGCTCTCGGGTATGGCGACTAGTGTCTCAATCCAAACGGCAACAGCCAACCACGTGGTGGAGATTCCAGCGATCGCGCTACAACAGGTGGGCACGATGGAGGGTGTCTATGTGGTAGGCACCAAGCCCGCAGGAACAGGAAGTATAGGATCTTTTTCAGCCAAGGCGGGTAGCACCTATGGTCATGGAGATGCATCTGGAGATGCTACGTATTCAAAAGCAGGGACAGGATTTAGTGGAAAGGGAGTCGTTGGATCGAATGCACCAAAGGGTACGTACTTCCAACCGGTACAAACCGGGATTTTTGGTACGAACAACGTACAAATTACGTCAGGACTCACGCCTAATGAGAAAATTGTATTAATTGTTCCATCTGCTACATCCACTACGAGTACAACTGCAACAAAAAGTGGTGCAGGTGGTGGCTTTGGTGGTGGTGGCTTTGGCGGCGGTGGGTTAGGAGGCGGTCGTGGATGATGAGTGCAGAGGAACGCATTCCACTGATCTTCATGCAACAAGTTGTACGCGAATATCAGGTGGGTGGCCAAGTGATGCGCGCATTAAACGGAGTCGACCTCGTCATCGATCATGGGGAGTTTGTCGCGATTATGGGGCCTTCTGGGTCGGGTAAATCAACGACGATGAACTTGATTGGCTGCTTAGATATCCCTACGTCTGGAGAGTACGCGATTGACGGGCATTTGGTGAGCACACTTCATGAGGATGAATTAGCTGCGCTACGCAATCTGAAGATTGGCTTTGTTTTTCAAAATTTTAATCTGCTTGCGCGTACATCGGCACTCGAGAATGTGGAATTGCCCATGGTCTACGCTGGCGTTTCGCCCAAGGAGCGGCGCGAGCGCGCCATGCAGGCACTAGAGCGCGTGGGCTTACAGGATCGCATGCACAACCGACCCAACGAATTATCTGGCGGTCAACAACAACGCGTCTCCATCGCGCGTGCGCTGGTCAATCATCCCTTGCTGTTGTTAGCGGATGAACCCACTGGCGCACTCGATACGAAAAACACGGAAGAGATCTTGCTTCTGTTCGAGGAGCTGCACGCGCAGGGGAATACGGTCGTGATTGTCACGCATGAAGATGAGGTGGGTGCACACGCCAAGCGCATTGTGCGGTTTCGCGATGGGATGATCGAATCTGATACAGCCGCACCGTCTGTACGCATGATGGACAGCCACGGGACAGTAAGTCACGTGAGGAGTATGGATATGCCGCATGCATCGGAGGATCCTTCGATGCAAAAGGAAACGGTCATTCACACGAAACGAGGTGGGAGCTATGTCACTCACTGAAGTATTGCGCTCCGCCTTTCGCAGTATTCGCGCTAATCGTATGCGTGCTCTGCTTACGATGCTCGGTGTGATTGTTGGGGTGGCGTCTGTCATTGCTCTTTCAGCTGTCGGGCAATCATCGACAAACGCAGTCACTACCCAAGTGGAATCGCTCGGATCCAATCTGTTGACAGTCATGCCAGGATCGAGTTCTGCAGGTGGAGTGAGTTTTGGTGCGGGTAGTTCGACAACACTTGTGTACGCCGATGCCGCGGCCATTGCGGCCAATGATCCCAATGTCGCACAGGTAGCGCCACTCGTGCAACAAAATGCGCAGATTGTATACGGTAGCAATAATACATCGACGTCGGTGCAAGGTACATCTGCGAACTATCCATTAGTCAAATCCACACCTATGGAGTCAGGGCAGTTCTTCTTGCCACAACAGGTCACGACGAGTGCACAAGTGGCGGTGCTTGGCAGTCAAACGGCACAAACGCTCTTTGGTTATCAGAGTCCGGTTGGACAAACGATTGATATCAACGGGATTCCGTTTCGTGTGATTGGCGTGCTGGCATCGGAAGGATCCAATGGCTATCAGAACCTTGATGATCGGGTGATGATTCCGGTGACAACGGCGATGAATGACTTTACGGGGACCGATGTGCTCAGTTCCATCGATGTATCGGCCAGTTCGCAAACGGCGATGAATCAAGCGCAACAAGAGGTGGAGGCGACGTTGCGTAATTTGCACCACTTAGGACCTGGGCAGGCAGATGATTTCACCATTATGAACCAAGCGACGATCCTCAGTGCCTTGCAAAGTGTGAGTCAAGAGATGACCGATCTGCTTACCGGTGTGGCGGCAATTTCGCTGCTCGTCGGGGGGATTGGGATTATGAATATCATGCTGGTATCTGTCACGGAGCGCACGCGGGAAATCGGGATACGCAAGGCGATTGGCGCTAAGCGGCGAGTGATTATGACGCAGTTCCTCGTCGAATCGGTGGTGCTCAGTGTAGGCGGCGGGTTGATCGGCGTAGCACTCGGTGGCGGGGGAGCGGAGGTGGCAGGGATCATCATGAAGGAAAGCAACTTAGTGTCACCTGTAGCAGTGATGCTCTCTGTGTCGTTTGCTGTGTTGATCGGCGTCTTGTTTGGCGTATATCCGGCACGCAAAGCCTCCCTGCTCAATCCGATTGAAGCGTTACGCTACGAGTAGGTCATGGTGTATTCTGCATCATGAGCAGTTGTGCAACCAACCATGGGAAATGACTGCTCATGATGAAAGATAGATGGAGGTGGAACCATTGAGATGACGAGTGCAGCGGATAGTCCTATACAAAATTCATGGTTAAATGATTTACGAAAGAAAAAAGTAATGACGATTATTTTTCTCGTAAATGGATATCAGATACGGGGGACGATCGAAAGTTTTGATAATTTTAGTGTGGTGGTTATTACCAAAGGAACGAAACAGTTACTATATAAGCACGCCATATCTACTATGGTAGAGGTTGAAGACCGTTCACGAACGACCGTGCAGTGACAAGCTCTCGTCTCTAAGCGTTCGAGAAGCCATGAACATGGATACGATCTTTGCACTGAAAGCGCATCGAGCAAAGGATAAGCCATGGGTGATGGATATCCATGATCAGATCATGGAACATCAGCCCTTGTATGCGCCATCATGCACATCACGCTTTACACGTGAAACCATGATAAAAACAGAAAATATCTTTCTTGGGGTGTGGACTATGGATAGTAGACCGAATTTTTTCATTGCAGGTGCGGCAAAATCAGGGACAACGTCGCTTCATCATTACGTAAGTTTTCACCCCCAAGTCTATATGAGTGAAATCAAAGAACCTCATTATTTTTGCAACGACCAATTCCCACATGAATTTTCAGGCCCAGGTGATCAAGGATTTAGTCGCAATCGATTGCGGACACTCGAACAGTATATACAGCTTTTTGAGGCCGGTAAAGACATGACGATCCGCGGTGAAAGCTCTGTGTATTATCTGTATTTTCCTCATGTCGCAGAGCGTATCTATCAATTTAACCCTGACGCTAAAATTGTTCTTGTGTTAAGGAATCCTGCTGATCGAGCTTTTTCTGCTTATATGCATACGGTACGTGATGGAAGGGAAACATTATCATTTGAAGAAGCCTTGTATCAAGAAGCTACGCGTAGAGACATGGGGTATCAGCCACTGTGGTGGTATCGAGAACTGGGCTTATATAGCATTCAAGTAGAACGATATCTTCGTATGTTTTCACAAAAACAGTTAAAAATTATCTTATATGAAGATCTAAGTGATGATACGGAACGTGTCATCTACGATATATGGAGGTTCCTTGGATTAAAACAAGACATAACAATTGATCCTTCTGTACGATTAAATGAATCTGGCGTTCCCATATCCCGTTCGATGTACAATTTTTTTGCAAAGCCCAATCCAGTCAAGGAACTGCTTAAAAAAGTGCTACCCACTACGTTTCATCAGAGATTAGGGCAGCAAGCAAAATTAATGACCTTACAAAAATTATCGATGAATGAGACGACCAAGAAGAACCTCATCAATTTTTATTCCCACGATATGATGAAACTACAGTCCATGATCGAACGTGATCTATCCCACTGGACTAAATAAACCTTGACCTTAAAAACGATCAGGCAAGGTTGCCATGAGATCTGTAGTGAAATCACCAATCAGGATCAGATACCGGGTACGGTCGAAAAAGAACATCCTGGATTTACTAGCTCACGGATTGCTTGCAACCAATAACGAATGACGGCGATGAGTCCCAAGGATTCATGGGGTCTCGCCAGATCAACGTCACATGCGTGTAAAGACACGACTCACTCGATCGTTGTCTCTATGCGTGGTTGATCGATCAGGAATAAAGTGATGAAAAAAGGGGCAACATCAGTATGTTTCTGGCACATGAAGTACATCAACGGGTGTATACAGATACTCTAGTGAATGCGTTTCATGAGGATGGATAACGCTCCTGATCACTCCTGCGTTGCCTCATGCTTCTCAATCCAATGAATGGACGACGAGAATCTATAGTAAGGGACTCCACTCATACCATAGATTGTATACGTTATGACTTATGCTGTTCATGAATAGGGAGAGGTGCGATCCTATGCGACATATACACCTGTTAAAGCCAACATCCATGTATCCATGGGTAAGCATGGTGATCTCCATAGCCGTCTTTTCGATGTGGCATCCATCCGTAGTCGCTGCAGACTTTTATGCTAAAACGAATGATCCTTTTGCATCTCAACATACTCCGACCTTAAGCTCATTACAGACATTATATAGTACACAAAAAAATACAGACTTTGATCTAGCATCCTCACTCTTTCTCGATCGATTACCTTCTCGGCAAATACGTGACTCCTTGGTTAAAGACCATGTTCACATTACTTTTCAAATGGAGAACGATGCACCCCTTCGATTGCTTTATGTGATCTACACATCCAGTGCGATTGGTATTACGCTTCAAGCGAAGATAGATTTTATTCAACAAGGTTCATTGGTTACGCTAACCAGCCACGGCATACAGCAGTTAAATGCGGTGCTCACCCCTGGAATCACGTATTCCTTACTAGCCGAAGGTTCTTCCTCTCATGGCTTTGTATTTATGGCCATGCCAACAAAAAGTATTACTTATCAGGTGCCCTCGAAGCCATTCACATCTTCCCTACGGATGAAATACAAGGAATCAACTACTCACCGCCTACGCTAACGCTTAGAGGCGGGAGCTTGTCACTGTGCCACTGTATATCCCGAAACCAACCCAAGTTCCTTCATGATTCTACCCATTTTTCGTCTGGATACAATCCAGTCTCTTTTCTTCCGTTCAACCTTGATTTTTCGAGTACCGTAGGTGTCCGGCTGTTGTAGAACATCTCCTGAATGGCTTCGACTAGTTTGTCTTCAGACCGCCTTCCATGTGCTTCATAAGCATAGGTGCTTCTCAGGAGTTGTAGGACGCTGTACATTGCTGATATCAAGTATTTATGCGCATGGTGACGAATCACATTGACTTTCGTTCTCGTATCAGCGCAGCTTGCTTTACAATATCGTTCTCCATGAGTAGTTATTTATTTTCCTTGCGCAAATGGATCAGTTATTCTTCAACAGGAAATATTACCCTTTAATAAACCTGAGGTTTGTCTTTGCTTCATCCATTTATCCAAGGAAGGACATCATCCATATTCACAGATGATGTCCTTCCTTGGTTTTCTATTTTGATAAAGTTGGGCCATCTGCTGCTTGAATTTCGGAGTACATGTTCTTCTTTCTTTAGTTATGGTAGACGCTCCTTTTATACGAGAACTCAAGTCTACTTGACCTTCATGTTTCTGTCTAATAAAGTAGCCGATCCAATTACATGTGTCTGAAGCCTGACCCCTGCCTATGAGCAAGTCCTACATGTGATGTATCATCCACCTAACACTAGGCAACGGTCGATCAAACAAGCAGTTCGTAAGATATTGTCAACAAGAAAAAGACACCAAATTCTAATAGAATTCAAAAATTGAATGGGTATAACTAGTTTAGCAACACAAACTAAACACATAGGAGATGTTTTGATCCATGAAGAAAAGTCGGAAATCCTTTGCTCTCAACTCTATTGCCGTATTAAGTGTGGCTGGTATTTTTGGAGGATTAGGAGGAGCGAGTGCGTTTGCAGCGACTCCAACGACAACACCTGTCAATCAAGTTGTCACACAAGGACAAGGGGCTCACCACTTCGGACCACAAGGTGGTCAACAAATGACAGAAATCGCTAGCATCCTCAAGATCAGCCCAAGCACACTCCGTGCCGATCTCAAAGCCAAAGAGTCGATCGCTGACATTGCACAAAAACAAGGGGTATCGACGGCTACCTTGACGTCTGATCTGGAAGCGAACTTTCAAGCACAACTCAACAAGGCGGTCAGTAGTGGGAAAATGACAGCTGCTCAAGAGCAAAAGATGATCACACAGTTTGATGCTCATGTAGGGGATATGATCAATAGCACAGGATTCATGGGTGGTGGGCACCACTTCGGACCACAAGGTGGTCAACAAATGACAGAAATCGCTAGCATCCTCAAGATCAGCCCAAGCACACTCCGTGCCGATCTCAAAGCCAAAGAGTCGATCGCTGACATTGCACAAAAACAAG